>CAKSSZ010000115.1 GCA_934489915.1 uncultured Clostridia bacterium
ACTCCAGCCTGATACAGCATTTTCTTCAGTAATTTTCTAATTTTATAATCTTCTACAAGATTATCGCCATAACTGGTCTTATCGGCATACCATTTGGAATCCCAGTCCTTAATCACGCCGACTCTCAGTCCATGGGGGTTTACTTTCTGGCCCATAACTTAGCCTCCCTTTCCTTATTCTTTTTCCTTCAGCACCAACGTGATATGACTGGTTCTTTTTCTGATCCGGAATGCTCTTCCCTGGGCTCTGGGTCTGATCCGCTTCAAAGTGGGGCCCTGGTTGGCATAGCATTCAGCGATATACAGCTTTTCCGCATCCATTTCATGGTTGGTTACCGCATTTGCAATTGCGGAGTTCAACAGCTTTTCCAGCAATTCACTTGCAGCCTTGGGAGTATTCTTTAAGATACCAAGGGCGGTTGCCGCATCCTTGTTTCTGATTAAGTCTAAAACAATCTTCACTTTTCTCGGGGAAATCCGAGCATAGCTCAATGTTGCTTTTGCTTCCATGTTAAAATTGCCTCCTTTCGCCAAAACTCAGTTTGGTTTCTTATTTCCCGGTGGTTTTCGCTCCGGCATGGCCGCGGTACGTTCTGGTGGGAACAAATTCTCCCAGCTTATGACCTACCATGTCTTCGGTCAGATATACGGGAACGTGCTTTCTTCCGTCATGCAGGGCGATGGTGTGCCCAACCATTTCCGGGAAAATCGTGGACGCTCTGGACCAGGATTTCAGCACTCTCTTTTCGCCTGCTTTGTTCATCTCTATAATTCTCTTCAGTAAACGCTCGTCTACAAAAGGTCCTTTTTTTACAGATCTGCTCATTGATTTGCCTCCTTCCGAATGGAATCTATGCATCCGCTATTATTTTGCGTTTCTTCTCTTCACAATGAACTTATCGCTCTTGTTCTTTTTCTTTCTGGTCTTGTAGCCCAGAGCCGGCTTACCCCAAGGAGTAACAGGGCTGGGTCTTCCGATCGGAGACTTACCCTCACCACCGCCGTGGGGATGGTCATTGGGGTTCATAACAACGCCGCGGACGGTAGGTCTCCAGCCCATGTGACGTTTTCTGCCTGCTTTACCGATGGAGATGTTTTCATGCTCCAGGTTGCCCACCTGACCGATGGTAGCCCGGCAGTTCATTCTGATTTTTCTTACTTCGCCGGAAGGCAGTCTTACCTGAGCGTAATCCCCTTCCTTTGCCATCAGCTGAGCAGCGTTGCCTGCTGCACGTACCAGCTGTCCACCTTTTCCGGGAGCCAGCTCCACATTGTGGATCATGGTACCTACGGGGATTTGCTTAATTTCCATTGCGTTGCCCGGCTTAATGTCAGCGCCTTCGCCGCTTAACAACTCCATGCCGACCTTCAGGCCGTTGGGAGCCAGGATATACGCCTTCTCGCCGTCCTGATATTGGATCAGGGCAATATTGGCGCTCCGATTCGGATCATACTCAATGGTTTGTACCACTGCGGGGATTCCGTCTTTTCTTCTCTTAAAATCAATAATTCTATATTTTTTCTTGGCACCGCCGCCTCTGTGGCGAACGGTAATTCTACCGTAAGAGTTCCGTCCGGCGTGCTTTTTCAATGCCTTGACCAAGGATTTCTCAGGCTTTGAAGCAGTAATCTCTTCAAAGGAAGAAACGGTCATAAATCTTCTCGCCGGGGAGGTAGGATTAAATTTTTTCAATGCCATCCTGAATTCTCCTCACTTTCCGTATCTGTTTGGGGACTTAAGCCATCCCTTCAAAAAATTCAATGGTTTTGCTGGTTTCTGTCAGCTTAACAATGGCCTTTTTCCAATCCGGCCGCTTACCGATATGCACGCCCATTCTCTTGTATTTTCCAACAACGTTCATGGTCGTAACCGACTCAACCTCTACCTTAAACAGCTGCTCAATGGCTTGCTTAATTTCAATCTTGTTTGCATTCTTGGCAACCTGGAAGGTATATTTTCTGTCCTGCATATTTTCCATACTGGATTCAGACACGATGGGTCTGATCACAACATCGTATACACTTTTCATTATGCGTACACCTCCTCAATCTTGGCGACCGCATCCTTGGATACGATAACCTTGTCGCTGTTGAGAACATCGTAGGTGTTCAGAGCAGATGCGAAGGTGGTTGCCGCTGTAGGAATGTTCCGGGCAGACAGTACCACGTTATCGTCCTTATCGCAGGTGATAATCAGGGCTTTGCCTTCTACCTTTAACGCATCCAGCATTTGTGTGATCTGCTTGGTCTTGATCTGATCAAATCCAAACTGATCTACCACAATCATGTTCTCATCTGCTACCTTAGCGCTCAGCGCAGATTTCAGCGCTGCTCTTTTCAGCTTCTTATTCAAGGAATAACGGTAGCTTCTGGGCTTGGGGCCGAGAGCAACGCCGCCGCCTGTCCATTGAGGAGCGCGAATGCTGCCCTGTCTTGCACGGCCGGTACCCTTCTGTCTCCAGGGCTTAATGCCGCCGCCTCTTACTTCCGTTCTTGTTTTGGTGCTCTGGGTTCCCTGTCTTTGGTTTGCCAGATAGTTTTTCACCACTTCGTGCAATGCGTAGCCGTTTACTTCCTGACCGAATATTGCATCGCTCAGTTCGATTTCACCCACGCTGGCACCGCTTGTGTTATATAAAGCCACTTTAGGCATGAAACTTCCTCCTTTCTAACTGCATTATTTGCCGCTCTTCACTGTATTTTTAATGGTCACGATTCCACCCTTGGGACCGGGAACCGCTCCCTTAACCAGAATCAGATTTTTGTCCGCATCGACCTTTACAACGTCCAGATTTTGAATGGTAACCTTCTCCACACCAAAATGGCCAGGCAGCTTTTTCCCTTTCATGACCTTTCCGGGATAGGAGCAGGCACCCATGGAACCAACGCCTCTGTGATAACCGGAACCGTGCGCCATGGGACCTCTGTGGGTACCCCAGCGTTTTACCGTACCGGAGAAGCCGTGACCCTTGGAGATACCGGAGATATCTACCCGATCGCCCTGAGCAAACACGTCTGCCTTCAGCTCGTCGCCTACGTTCATTTCAGCTGCATTGTCCAGTCTGAATTCCTTCAGCACTTTCTTGTAAGCAACGCCGCCCTTTTCAAAATGGCCCTTCATAGGCTTGTTCAGCTTCTTTGCGTCAATTTCACAAAAGCCAACCTGAACTGCGCTGTAGCCGTCCTTTTCCACTTCCTTCTTTTGCACTACCGTGCAGGGACCCGCCTCAATAACTGTAACCGGAATCAGTTGTCCGTCCTCCAGGAACAGCTGCGTCATCCCAATTTTCTTGCCGATGATCGCTTTTTGCATCCTTTCTTACCTCCTATTTGGTTATTGGTTGACCAAACGGCCAACATGACCTGCCGCTCTGACAGCGGCCAAAGTGCCTTACAGCTTAATTTCAATATCAACGCCTGCAGGCAGATCAAACTTGGTTAATGCGTCTACCGTTTTTGCGGTAGGGAGCAGAATATCGATCAAGCGCTTGTGCGTTCTCAGCTCGAACTGCTCACGGGAATCTTTGTACTTGTGTACTGCGCGCAGAATGGTAACTACTTCCTTACGAGTGGGCAGGGGGATGGGGCCGGACACCTTTGCACCGGTTCTTTCCGCCGTTTCCACAATGCGTTCTGCGGTCTGATCCAACAGCATATGATCATATGCTTTCAGTCTGATTCTGATTTTTTCCTTTACTGCTGCCATCTGTTTCGCCTCCTATTCATAATGTTTGGTTACGCATAACAGCCGAACATCTGTACACTGTGCCGGGTGTATCGCAACACCCTATCATAAAACCCACATAAAGTGGGCAATTTTTGCAATACACGAAATGCTTGTCTTACCGTGTGGACTTGAATACAAAAAATCAATCTGCATCAGTATCCCCGAAACTGACAAGCTGGCAGAAAGCTCTGCCGACGTGCTGCGTCCATAGGTTATTCAACCTGTGTACAGTGACTTGCGCCCGGTTTTAAAAATCGGACAATCTCCGCGGAAAAACCTGCATTTTCCATGCAGCAACCTCCCGTTTCATCGTATGCCATACGTCACACTCAATTATTTTACCGCAAATGGCGCCTAAAGTCAAGCTTTTTTCTGATTTTTTTGCCATTTTTTAAATTTTTATTACATTTGACTGAAAAGGGCGTTGTTTTCCTTGCCACACGGGCAATTTCAACAACACCCTTTCCTATTTTACAGATTTCTTCCAATCAATCAGGAAATGAACCGATCCATTTCCCTATTCTTCATAAAAGACCCGGATTCCCAATCCGGAATCTATGCTTCTCTCGGAGGTCAGCCGCAATTGATAGGTTCCCTCGATCGGTTCCGGCAAGCGGATCACCTCTTGATTTGCGGGACAGGTTCCGCAATGAATTTCATAAAACTCACTGCCGTTGAACGCTTCAATTTTATACTTCCACATTCCGTCTCCGCAGAAGGAAACCGTATTATAGGGATAAATCCCGCCAAACTCTACCGTGGCGGTATGCTCGTCATAAATCACACGAGCGTTTGATTTCTTTGTTAATTCCATTGCTGCTTTCTTGATCTGAGAAGATTGGTAAGGGTTTTCTTCCATATAGTATAATCCAAAGCATCTCAGCACAGGAGGCGCCAGGAAGGCATCCAGTTCAATTTTCACTTCGTTTGCTGTTACTTCTTCAAAATATTCCGCCCACAGATAACCGATGGACTGTTTTTCCGCCAGTACCTTCCATCCCTCTTTTGTATTTGCACTGACCCGGTAGCCGGTCACACGCACTCCAAGTGGAATGTACTCACCGATTAAAAAGGTGTTAAACCGTCTGGCCTCAGGCAAAGTCACCGTAATTTCCACTTTTTTTGCGTCATCTTTTGCAGCAAAGCAGGCCTCATCCCAATCTGTTACAATATTTTGTGCCTCGTATTCAACACTTCTTTGCTGCAAACACACTGCCGTCCCGTCCGCTGCCAGATTGGCTGCTAACATTTTTTCCACCAATTGATGCGCTTTGATGGCATTTTCCGTATCCTTTTGAGGTAATTTACCGTCACGATTGGGGGGAAAGTTCAAAAGCATCATTGCGCCTCGTCCTACAGACTGATACCAAAGCCGCACCAGCTGTTCTACACTTTTTACCTCATTCTCCTGTTCTTCGTGATAAAACCAGCCCGGTCGGGTAGAAACATCCACCTCCGCCGGGATCAACCGATCGCCTTCAACAGTACCATGATTCAGAGCCTTATTATTTTCCACCTCTAAATCATGGGAATGTAAGATTGGATAATGGGGGTCTCCTGCATAACCGGCCTCATTCCCCACCCAACGAACCTCAGCATAAGGTGTGCCTCCACGGCTTCCAAAAATGGCAGCCCGGGGCTGTAAATTCCGAACGGTGTAGGCCCACCTTCCCCAGTCATAAGGAGTGTCCTTGCTGCCGGCGCCATCCCACCAAACCTCATAAATGGGACCGTAATTTGAAAGCAGCTCCGTCAACTGTCCTACATAAAAATCATTATAGGAGTCGCTCCCCCATCCGGGGG
>CAKSSZ010000116.1 GCA_934489915.1 uncultured Clostridia bacterium
GACCGAAGCCTTCCGTCAGAGGAAGCCCCGTAAGATTCAAAAATCGTTGGTATACCTCGGGATTTAACGGCTCCCCTGCTGTGCAGCATTGCACAACGTTAGAAAAACCTTCCCGAATCTGCTCTTCCTCCTCCTGGAGCATAAACCGATACATGGTAGGAGGTGCACAGAACGTGGTAACACCGTAATGATGAATCTTCTCCATCAAATTTTTAGCAATAAACTTGTCCATATCATAGCAAAAAATAACAGCGCCACAAATCCATTGCCCGTAGATTTTCCCCCATCCAAACTTTGCCCAGCCGGAATCGGAAACAGACATATGCAGCTTTCCGTCCTGTACCCTTTGCCAATATTTTGCCGTTACAATATGCCCCAAAGGATGGGTGAAGGTGTGGGTCACCATTTTTGGCATCCCCGTCGTACCGGAGGTAAAATACATCAGCATTGTATCGTCATTCTCTGTTTGCTCCGCACCGGTCGGCCGATCAAAGTGATCCGGATATTTTTGAATTTCTTCGTTAAAATTCAACCATCCGGGACGCTCCTCTGCAACCACCGCCTTTGCAATTACAGAGGGCGTTTGAGACAATGAATTTTCAATATGAGTCAAAACTTCATCATCATTCACGCCTACAATCATTTTCACATTGGCCGCATTACAGCGGTAAATAATATCCTTTGGCTGCAACTGCAGCGTTGCGGGAACGATGGTTGCACCGATTTTACACAAAGCAGAAGCAATCAGCCAATATTCATACCGCCGGCGCAAAATCACAAGTATCACATCTCCCTTACCAATCCCCTGGGCCCGGAAAAAATGAGCCGCACGATTGGAAAGACGGGAAATATCCGAGAAGGTAAACCTCTTTTCCTCCCCATGATCGTTGCACCAAACCAAAGCAGGTTTTTCCGGATCCAATTGTGCCCAGGCGTCTACCACGTCAAAACCAAAATTGAAATGCTCCGGAATATTCACCCGATAATTTGCTTTAAAATCCTCATAAGAATCGAACTGAATTCTCGGTAAGAAACGTTCCAATAAACTACTCATCCTAATTCCTCCGTTTGTATGTAAATTAACCTCCGATGATCATGGTAAGAAATGTTGCGGGCGCATTCCCGACCGCCTTTTGACCATGAGGATGGGTAGGGTTAAAATAGATAGAATCCCCGGCCGAAAGCTCAATTTCTTTTTTGTCATAAATTACCTTTATGGTACCTTCTAATACATAATTAAATTCCTGGCCGTCATGTACAATCAGTTTCGGATCTTCCTCTTTTGGATCCACCACAACAATCAACGGCTCCATTTTTTTACCGGCATAATTCTGCGCCAGATTTCGGAACTGATAACCCGGGCAGCGATCCACCATGACCCCCTGCCCCTTTTTGACCACGCAGTAAGTATCCAAACGCGCTGTTTTCCCGGTAAGGATTTCAGAAAAATCCACCGAAAATTTATTTGCAATATCATAAATCACGCTGATGGGAATGTTTTCTCCCTTTTCCTCATATTCCAGATATACCTGCTCATCCAGCCCAAGTTCATCTGCCAGCCGCTGGGGGGTATAATCACAAGCTTCCCGCAATTCACGAATCCGTTGCGCAATCATTTTTAATTCTTCAGCCATTCAACATCGCTCCTTTTATTCTGCTTTTTTCGCAAGATCCTCTTCCAGCAATGCCATGAATTCATCGCCGGTAATCGTTTCATTTTCATATAAATGCTTTGCTAGTTTATGCAGAGATTGCATATGCTCCTGCAGCAGCTTCTTGGCTTTTTCATGCTGAGTTCTCACCAATGCAACCACCTTGCGGTCAATTTCTGCGGCAGTATCCTGAGAGCACGCCAAAGAGGAATCACCGCCCAAATACTGATTGCTGACCGTTTCCATTGCAACCATATCAAAATCGCCCATCCCGAACCGGGTAATCATTGCCCGGGCAATTTTTGTTGCCTGCTCAATATCGTTTGAAGCGCCGGTAGTAACAGAAGAGAAGATCAATTCCTCTGCTGCACGGCCGCCGGTAAAGGTTGCAATTTTATTCTCCAGCTCTTCCTTAGATTGCAGGTTGTGTTCTCCTTCCTCCACTTGCATGGTGTAGCCAAGTGCGCCGGAGGTTCTTGGAATAATTGTAATTTTCGTGACAGGAGCGCTGTTGCTTTGCAGCGCCGCAACCAGTGCATGACCGATTTCATGATAGGACACAATTAGCTTTTCCTTCTCCGAAAGCACCTTGTTTTTCTTTTGATAGCCGGCAATTACCGTTTCAATACTTTCAATCAAATCATTTTGTGTGACCGCCCGTCTGCCGTCCCGCACTGCTCGCAGCGCCGCTTCATTCACAATATTGGCAAGTTCCGCGCCCGACGCACCGGAGGCCATCCGGGCAACTTCATTATAATTAATCCCATCCATCACATGGATTTTCTTTGCATGCACCCGCAAAATGGCCTCTCTGCCCGCTAAATCCGGCAGTTCCACCGGAATACGGCGGTCAAAACGGCCGGGACGGAGCAAAGCAGGATCCAAGGAATCCGGTCGGTTGGAGGCGGCTAAAATGACCACCCCTTTTGAACTGTCAAATCCATCCATCTCGGTCAACAGCTGATTCAAGGTCTGCTCCCGTTCATCATTTCCTGTAATTCCGCCGCTGTCACGCTTTTTTCCGATGGTATCAATTTCATCAATAAACACAATACAGGGAGCTTTTTCTGCCGCTTGCTTAAATAAATCCCGCACCTTAGCGGCGCCCATTCCCACAAACATTTCTACAAATTCCGAACCGGAAATGGAAAAGAAAGGAACATTTGCCTCCCCCGCAACAGCCTTTGCCAAAAGCGTTTTACCGGTTCCCGGAGGGCCGACCAGCAAAGCACCTTTCGGCATTTTTGCGCCGATTTCCTGGTATTTTTGAGGATTGTGCAAAAAGTCCACAATTTCTGTCAACGCTTCCTTGGCTTCATCCTCGCCTGCCACGTCGCTGAACTTAATGCCGTCTGTGGAGCGAACGTAAACCTTGGCATTGCTTTTTCCAAAAGAGAGCGCATTTCCACCGCCCATCTTCCCCATCATTTTCTTTGCCAGCAGCTGCCCCAATGCAATAAAAATAATCAATGGCAGCAAATAGGTCAAAAAGAGGGTAAGCAAAATAGGAGGCTGTTCCACAATTTCCGTACCAAACTGTGCCCCGGAGTCATTCAGTCTTTGAATCAAATCCGGATCATCCATCGGCCCGGTTTTATAATAATTCGGCTTTTCCTGCTTATCCGAAAACATAATCTGGTTATCCTTAATCTCCACCTTTGCAATTTCCTTTTGATCTAACATGGAAAGGAAGGTAGAATAGTCAACTTGCTGTACCTGCGCCGAATTGAGCATAGGCACTACAATGGTATTGATCAGCAATAGCACTGCCAATACAATCAAATAGTAGTAAATAAAAGGACGTTTATTGTTTTTGATTTCATTCACAGGGACGCACCTCCGTTGGATTCCAAAATTTTATCGCTTTCTTTGAGTATACCAAAGGATATGCCACGATACACAGCGCCAGTGCTGCTGCAATATCCACCACGGAATGTTGCTTTAAAAAAACGGTAGAAGCCGAAATTAAGAGCGCAGCAATCCAAAAAAAAGCTCGCCAGCCAAAGGTAGAAAACCGCGGCGTATGCCATGACGCAAACAATACCGCAAACGAACCAACTACATGCAAAGACGGACAAACATTGGTATTGGTGTCAAACGCATATAAAAAAGTTACCGTTTTTGTCATCCAGTTTTGACGGGCAAATGTCACCGGCCGTAATTCCTGCGCCGTAGGATAAATTAGATAAATCAGGCAGGTAACCGAATAAGTAAGGATAATAAAGGTCATGTATTTCCGGAAACAACTCACATCAAACAGCAATGTATAAAGCAGCATCCCAATCAAAAAAACAAACCAGAAATAATAAGGGATTAAAAAATATTCACAAAAAGGAATCAGATCATCCAGGCTGCAATGCACTGTATGATAGGAAAGCGATAGCCCACGCTCCAAAATCAAAAATGTCAAACCGTAAATCGGCCAGTATAACAGCAGCTTTAAATGACGATAAGAAGGGTCGTTCCGTTTAGAAAAGGAAAAATTCCGATAATCAATCAACGCTCACACCCTCCTCCCGATAGCGGCGCCTTGCCTCACGCAGCAGCAATTTATCACGTAAATGCTGCAAATTCGGACGATTATACCGTTGGATAATGATAAACGGCAGATTGCCGATCACGCAAAGGATCGCCAGAAAAACGCCAATACCGTTTTCCCAAAAGGCATAAACTCTCCATGAAAAAATACAAAGGAAAAAGTGCGTCGCCTCAGCCACGCAGGTTTCCTTAATCAAAGCGGTGATATCCCGGGCGCAAACCTTGCCGGTAATCTGCTTGGGAAGCTTACTGTGCTTCATGATTTTACTCATGTCAATCATTTTCAGCTTCCATTTTTTTATTTGCAGTTTTTCATATGCGGCTCCGTTTCGTTCCCAGCGGCGGGGACAAAACCAAGGGCTGTCTTCGTGGAACCACTCTCTCGGAAGAGCCTCCCCCACATAGTATGAAAACAGACCCAGCAAGCCAATATAAACAATACTGTAAATTAAATTCATACACTTCTCACCATCTGTCCTACGGATACGATTCCCTATTATTTAATTATATCAATATATTTCTTTTTTGTCAACCGTCAGGCAATGTTTCGTTAAAAAAATCCTCCCTTACATGTTACCCAAATCAAAAAAGAAGAATACATCATCCGTCACCGGAGAAGAAGCATTCCGTTACATTTAAATTTTAAGCATAGCCTTTGGTCTGCAAGATCCAAGGGCATTCTGTATGATCGGTCTGTAGCTCGTTTTTATCTATCAGACACATTTTTTCCACAAATGGGAAAAGAGCCCCAAAGGGCTCTCTTCCCAAACTAATACATCATTAGACATGAAAGCACGGCAAGGCACCGCCCGCTTTCATATATACTATATCACAAATATTTCCTTTTGTCAATAGATTTTTTCAAAAATGTTAAATTTTTGTTTCTATCTTTTTATTTTTACAATACACTCTTTAAAAATTGCTGGGTTCTCGTATCCTTTGGATGTTCAAAAATCTCCTCCGGTGTTCCTTCCTCAACAATTTTACCGCTGTGCATAAAGAGAACCCTGTCGGCTACTTCACGGGCAAAACCCATTTCATGGGTCACCACAACCATGGTCATCCCCTCCATTGCCAACTGCTTCATAACCGCCAGCACTTCTCCGACCATTTCCGGATCCAGCGCCGAAGTCGGTTCGTCAAACAGCATTACATCCGGGTTCATGCAAAGCGCCCGCACAATTGCAACACGCTGCTTTTGCCCGCCGGACAGCTGGGAAGGAAACGCATCCCGCCGATCTGCCAGCCCGACTCTGCCCAGCAGCTCCATTGCCTTTTTCTCCGCATCTTTCTGAGATTGCTTC
>CAKSSZ010000117.1 GCA_934489915.1 uncultured Clostridia bacterium
GGCCAGCCCTGGGGGCTGAACCGGAACAACGGCGGGGCGCATATTCTGCCCCCCTATGCCCGGAGCAAAAAAACAGAATGGTACAAGGGGACTGCCAATGCCATTTGCCAGAACATCCCCTTTATCGACCGGTATGACCCGGAATATGTGCTGGTGCTTTCCGGGGATCATATTTATAAAATGGACTATGCCAAAATGCTTGCCTATCATGAAAAAAAACAGGCGGAATGCACCATTGCGGTGCTGGATGTGCCCATTGAGGAGGCGTCCCGGTTCGGGATTATGACCTTAAATGAAGAGGGAGCGGTAACCCAGTTTGAGGAAAAGCCGAAAAAGCCCCAAAGCACAAAGGCGTCCATGGGAATTTATATTTTTAACTGGAAGCTGCTGCGGGAATATCTGCTTGCCGATGATGAGGACGAAACCTCCGCAAACGATTTCGGGAAAAATATCATTCCCAACATGCTGGCGGATCACCGCAAAATGTACGGTTATGAATTCCAGGGTTACTGGAAGGACGTGGGAACCATTGAGAGCCTGTGGGAAGCCAACATGGATCTGCTGCGGGAGGAAGGGGATCCGGAGCAGCTGAATATGAAGGATTCGGAATTTAAAATTTATGCCCGGAACTATGCCCAGCCGGCAAGCTTTATCGGCAAGGAGGCGAAAATCCGCCACTCCTTTATTGCAGAGGGGTGCGAGATCCGGGGGCGGATTGAAAATTCCATTATCTTTACCGGGTGCGTAATTGAAGAAGGAGCCTTTATCCGAGACAGCGTAGTTATGCCCAACGCCGTTGTGCGGCGCGGCTCGGAGCTGAAGTATGCCATTATCGGCGAGGATGTGGAGATCGGGCAAAACGCCCGGGTAGGTGACGCACCGGAATATTATGACAAAAAAGATTGGGGCATTGCCGTTGTGGGAAAAGGCAAAAAGGTTGCCCAAAACCAGACGGTCGCAGTGAAGGAAATCTATTAAAAAGCGGTTGGTAAATTTACAAGAAGGCAGGTTAGAGCAATGAAAATGATTGGCATTATTTTTTCTAATATTTATGATAATGCAATGGCTGACTTAACCTACAACAGAACGGTCGCATCCCTTCCCTTCGGAGGGCGGTACCGTCAGATCGACTTTGTATTATCCAACATGGTGAATTCCGGTATTTCTTATATCGGCGTGATTACAAAATATAACTACCAGTCGCTGATGGATCATTTAGGCTCCTGCAGCGAGTGGGATCTGAACGGCAAGAACAGAGGGCTGTTTTTGCTGCCCCCCTTTGTAACCGGGCAGACGGGGGTCTATCGGGGGAAATTGGAGGCGCTGCACGTGGCGCTGAACTTTTTGAAAAAGAGCCAGGACGAATATGTGCTGCTGTCCGATTCCACCACCATTTGCAACATTGATTATGACCCGATTTTGGAGGAGCATGTAAGCTCCGGCTGCGATGTCACGGTGGTCAGCCACAAAATGCGGGAGATTGACCGGGGGCATCACCACGATTTGCTGATGAAAACGGATGAAACCGGCAAGGTGACCGAAATGGCAGTCAGCACCGTGGGCAATGAGGATGACACCCTGGTGGGCATGGGCATGTTCCTCATGCGCCGCCTGCATTTGATTGAAGTGATCCAGAATGCCGTAGCGCGGGATCAGCACCATTTTGAACGGGAATTTTTGCTCCGCGCGTTTTATCGGGAGGGGCTGACGGTTCACGCTTCCCGCTTTGACGGGGTGGTGCTCCGCAATGACAGCGTGCCGGTGTACTTTAAAAATAATCTCCGGCTGATAAGAGCGGAGGTGCGCAAGGATCTGTTCCGCAGCGACCGCCCCATTTATACCAAGGTCAGGGATGAAATCCCCTCCTTCTACGGGCAGGATTCTAAGGTGGACGACTGCATGATTGCCGACGGCTGCCGGATTGAAGGCCATGTGGAAAACTCAGTTTTGTTCCGGGATGTGAAGGTCGGGCGTGGCTCCGTGGTGAAAAACTGCGTGATTATGCAGGGAGTGAATATCGGCGAAAATTGCCGGATTGACCACGTGATTACCGATAAGGACGTGGAAATTTCAGACGGAACGGAATTAAAGGGAGCAGATCAGGCTCCGATTGTCATTAAAAAGGGAGAACGGGTATAAATATAAGCTTTGGGGGAGAAGATAACTTGCCCGGATCATTAGGCTTGCGGATTGCGTGAGCCGGAAAGGCTATGGAGTTACGATGAAACTATTATTTGCAGCAAGTGAAGGGGCGCCTTATGTGAAGTCCGGCGGCCTGGGGGATGTGATGCACGGCCTGCCTGTTGAGCTGGCACGGCAAAAGGGAGTTGAGGTGGCGGTTTTTTTACCCTATTACCGCTCTATTAAATTCAGCTCCGATTTTGACATTGAATACATCACCTCCTTTGCCACCGTTTTGGCTTGGCGGCAGGTGTACACAGGGTTGTTCAAGGCGGTGTCCCGCAGCCGGAAGCTGACCTATTACTTTATTGATAATGAATATTATTTTAATCGGGACGGTCTTTACGGGGACTATGACGACGGGGAACGGTTTGCCTTTTTCTCAAAGGCAGTGCTGGAGTCGCTCCAGCATCTGAATTATTACCCGGATGTGATCCATTGCAACGACTGGCAGACAGCACTGCTCCCGGTGTTTTTAAAGGCGCATTTTCAGTTTGGGGAATACCAGAAGATCAAAACGGTGTTCACCATTCATAATATTGAGTATCAGGGCAAAATGCCGGATCGCTTTTGCCATGAAATTTTAGGGCTGGACGAAGGGTGGTTCCATGTGCTTCAGTTCGGGGACTGCCTGAATCTGATGAAGGGCGCCATTGTAACGGCGGATAAGGTGACCACCGTGTCCCGTACCTATTCCTTTGAGATTTTGCATTCCTATTTCGGCCACGGGCTGGAAGGGATTTTGAAGGAAAACCAGTATAAGCTGTGCGGGATTACCAACGGGCTGGATCAGGACGCATTCAATCCCAAAAAGGATCCCCGGCTGTTTTTGAATTACGGTCCCGGGGATGCGGAGGGCAAGGCTGCCAATAAGCGGCATTTGCAGGAGCGCCTGGGGCTGGAGCTGAAGGAGGACGTTCCCATTGTGGCAATGATCACCCGCCTGGTGGCGCATAAAGGGCTGGAGCTGGTGGAATTTATGTCCAATCAGCTGATGAGCCTGAACATTCAATTTGTTGTGGTTGGCACCGGGGACGCACGCTTTGAGGATGCGTTCCGGTTTATGGAATATCAGTATCCGGGCAGGGTGTCTGCAAACATTCTGTTTGACTCGGCGCTGGCAAGCCAGGTGTATGCCGGGGCGGATCTCTTCCTGATGCCTTCCAAAAGCGAGCCGTGCGGGCTGTCCCAGCTGATTGCCATGCGCTACGGCACCGTTCCCATTGTGCGGGAAACGGGCGGTCTGGTGGATACCGTTCCGCCCTTAAATTTAGAAACCCTTGAGGGAAGGGGCTTTACCTTTAAGCTGTTTAACGCTCACGATATGTATTATGCGGTAGAGCGTGCGGTTCAGTTTTATCAGAACAAACCGCTTTGGGCAAAGCATGTGAAAAACATCATGCAAATTAACAGCGGCTGGCAGCAGCCCGCCCGGGAATACCTGGGACTGTACGGGGAGCTGACCGGGCAAAATTGATGTCGCCGCCAAAAGTCCGGCGGCCGGGAAAAGGAGACGATTGCGATGAAGTTAAAAAAGCAGGAAATTATGCAGCTGTTGGAAGAAAACTGTCTGCGTAACTTCGGGTGCCACGCAAAAGAGGCAACCGAGCAGCAAATGTATAAGGCGCTGTGCATCACCGTGCGGGATATGCTGGCAGCAGAGCGCAAGGCGTTTACCGATCAGGTAACCGCAAAGGAGAAAAAGCAGGTTTATTATATGTCCATGGAATTTTTGGTGGGCACCTCTCTTAGAAACAATCTGTTCAACATGGGCTTGGAGCAGGGCTTTACCTCGGCGCTTGCCGATCTGGGGATGGACATCCACCGGCTTTATGAAATGGAGCCGGACGCAGGCTTAGGCAACGGCGGCTTAGGGCGGTTGGCGTCCTGCTATATGGATTCCATGGCGACCTTAGGGATGCCTGCAACCGGGTTTTCTATCCGGTATGAATTCGGGATTTTCAAGCAGAGCATTGTGGACGGCTGGCAGATGGAATTCCCGGACGATTGGCTGAACCTGGGCGGCGTTTGGCTGGTGCCCAGAAACGACGAGTCCTACGAGGTGAAGTTTGGCGGTCAGGTCAGCGAATGGTTTGACGACGGCAAGCTGCGGGTGAGCCACCATGACTATCAGTCGGTCATTGCGGTTCCCTATGATATGTTCATTTCCGGTTACCATTCCAAGGCGGTGAATAAGCTGGTGCTGTGGAGCGCAAAATCTCCCAACCGGCTGGACATGAACGCCTTCTCACGGGGGGATTATGCCAAGGCGCTGGAGCAGGATACCATGGCAGAGGTGATCTCCAAGGTGCTTTATCCTGCGGACGATCATATCGACGGCAAGCGGCTCCGCTTAAAGCAGCAATATTTGCTGGTTTCCGCCTCCTTACAGAGCATTGTGGATCAGCATTTGCATAAATACGGTACGCTGGACAATCTGGCAGACCGGGTGGCGATCCACATTAACGATACCCATCCTGCCCTGTGCGTGCCGGAATTGATGAGAATTTTGGTGGATGAGCATGATTACGGCTGGGACGACGCCTGGGAAATCACCAAAAAGACCCTGTCCTACACCAACCATACCGTCATGAGCGAAGCACTGGAGCGGTGGAGCCAGTCTCTGTTTGCAGAGCAGCTGCCCCGGATTTATTCCATTGTGTGCGAGATTAACCGCCGCCTGGTGAATGAATTATATGAGCAGTATCCCGGCGACCGGGCAAAGATTGATTACATGGCTGCCGTGGCAAACGGAGAAGTGCGGATGGCAAATCTGTGCCTGTCTGCCTGCCATAAAATCAACGGTGTTTCCAAGCTCCATACCGATATTTTGGAGGAAAGCATTTTTAAGGATTATTACCGGCTGGATCCGGATCGGTTCACCAACGTGACCAACGGGATTGCCTATCGGCGGTGGCTGTGCCAGTCAAACCCTGAGCTGACTGCATTGCTGCAGGAGCTGATCGGGGACGGGTTCTTAAAGGACGCCGGCCAGCTGGAAAAACTGATGGCATTCCGGGATGACCTCAAGGTGGCAGAACGCCTGCGGCAGATCAAGCATCAGAAAAAGGTAGCGCTTTCTAACTACATCGCCAAGGCAAACGGCGTGATGGTGGATCCGAATTCCCTGTTCGATGTGCAGATCAAGCGGCTGCATGAATATAAGCGGCAGCTGTTGAATGCCTTGCAGATCATTCATATGTACCGCCAGCTGAAGGAAAACCCCAACCTGGATATTCCGCCCCGCACCTTCATTTTTGCGGCGAAGGC
>CAKSSZ010000118.1 GCA_934489915.1 uncultured Clostridia bacterium
TCCGTGAAAAATCCCGCTTGCTGTGGCTATTCGGTTGCAAGCGCCCTCATAACGCCTTCACTGCGCTACCAACTTTTTGCGAGTGCGCCTATCGGCGCATCCCCCTTCTTTTTTTCCAACAATCTTCGGTAGGTGGTGTCTATCAAAAATGCTCCCAAAGGTGCAGTTATTAAAACAGAAAGAAGCGCAACGGTCAAAACAGTCTCCCCGCAGGCAAGATCCATTGCGAGCGGAATCCCGACAATGGCAGCCTGCACAGTTCTTTCGCCAAACACCCTAACACCACAATCATTGCCAAACTGAAAAACATATCAAACAACCTCCCATAATGCAGAAAAGCTGACGCCCTCTGCAAAGAATCATTTGCAGAAGTCATCAGCTTTTACAAGCGGTTTTAGCCCACGCTATGGGAGAACTTCATTCCCGTAAGTTTGTTTTATCAAAAAATCATCTCGGATCCAGCCTTTTCCAGCAATTTCATCAGCTGAGGGTAAAAGAATTCCGCCATGGCTCGGTGTCCGGCTGCGTTTGGGTGTACCTCATCCTTAGTAAACAGCTCCCGATCCAGCGTTCCGTCCCGAAGCAGCACTTGTTCTGTTGCAAATCCAATTGCACCGGTAGCGTCAATATTACGGTTGCGGGTGCGGTAATCGCAATAATCGGTGGGCGGGATGTGATTCAGGATCAGCTGAATTCCATACCGCCTGCACGCCTCAACAATCCGGTTGTACTGCTCCGCTGAATTCCCCTCATCAGAGCCGTTGGTGCCGATCAATACGCATAAGTATTCCGGTCGAATCCAACGGTATTCCGATTCAAACTTCTCTAACACCTGTGAAATACAATCGCTGCCGGCAGCGGAAATTAAACAATCTCCGATCTTTTCACGCAGAATTCTGGAATAACAGCTGCTCCTGCTCTCCCGGCCGTCCATATCGTGCAGACGCGCACCCTCGGTAATGCTATCCCCCACAAAGCATATTTTCGGACGATCCATCATGAATACTTCCGCATGCAGCAATCGGCACGGCTCCCCTTCCCGCAGGGAAAAACCGTAATACCCCTGCTGGCAGCCGGCATATTCCCCGAATAACCGCAGGGAAAAACAGCGTTCTTCAGCCCGAATCCGCAAAATATTCATGCAGTCGTCTTTTTCCAGCTCCACCGTATAAATCCCCGGTTCCAAGGAAAATTCGCTTTCGCAGACATACCGGCGTTCGTAAATGAACCGCTCATCACAAAGAGCGCACATGGCAAGCCGCTGATTTTTAAAATCCACTACAAATTCACTTTCATTCGGCAGCATACCGGTTTGATCCGTACGGAAGGTATGCAGATTCAGCACCGTATCCGCACCAAACTCTACCCGCAGTCGCAGGCGTCGCCGATCTGCTCCGTACAGTCTGGGTAAGTACAATACATGTTTTAAAGAAAAATCCTCATATCCGCCGGTACAAGTCGGCGCCGCACCGTCAGAAAACTCCCATCCGCCTCCCTTTACCTGCCACTCCGGCGAAGAAAAGTCATCCTGAAACACACTGATCATTTTCACAGCAATCTCCTCCTTATTTCGTCAGCTTAATTTCTGACGGAACGGAAATTTTCGGTTCCTCGCCCCGCTTCATAGCAACGGTGATCATCCCGTAAGGGGTGGGCATCTCTATGGCTGCATCATCCAAATCGTACAGCTTGGGGTGAAGAGAAATTTCTTCAAACCCGGGCTTGACCATGGTAAAGCCCATTAATTTTGAAGGCAATTGGTAAGTCGGTGTGCCGCCCCAGACATGGCTGTAATCAAATCCATAGCCGCCCATGGCATACCAGCCCTCCTGCAAGCCCTTTTCAAATTCGGTCATTGCTGTCCACCGTCTTAACTGGGGTAACCCATAGGTTCCAAAAAGGCCGGCCTTATAAATGGCTTCCATTACAAAATGCATAAAATAAGGCTGCGGTTGGGTGATGGTTTGATCCTCCAACGCCCGCGTTAGCAATGCCGCCGCCTGTTCCTCAGGCATCAAATCATACAACACCGCCAGAGTATTGGTATGCAGGCTAAAATACCGTTTTTTCGGATTTTCCGGAATAAATTTTTTTACCTCATAGTCCTCGTTCAAACCGTCAAAATACAGCTGCCTGTCCTCATCATAAAAGAGCGAATAGGCCTGTTTTAACATTGCAAGGCGGGCAGAATATTTTTTGCAAAGAGCATCGTCCCCGGTAATTTCAAAAATTTTCAGCGCAGTTGCAAGTCCTCCTGCATAGAAAGCATTTAACGCCGCCTGCCCTAACGCTGCCGGCGGATGGTGAAGGCTAAATCCGTCGACCGTCAGCCAATCCAGGAACATATAGCTTTCCGGGTGGGTGATAATACCACGCTCATCTGTATATGAATGGAATCGCTCCAGCAAGGTGATTAACGCCTCTTTGGTTTCCGCAAAAATCGCTTTGTCTGCGGTAAAAGTATAGTAATCGTAAAGCATAAAAATCCACATCATACTATACGTGCTATGGAACATATACCCGCCTGTGGTAACCATATAATCGGCAGTTCTGACAATATCGAACCGGGTCAGCTTAGGATCGCCGTATACAAAATAATTCATCAAGCTGGCAATCATATAATCCCCGGTGCAGCCCAGATTTTCCAGGTGCAGGGGGCTGTCCAGCTCAATGGTTTGGCGGCAAATTTTCAGCGCCCATTTTCCCATATCATAGATTTTATTCAGATCCGCGTCGGACGAAACAAAGCTGCCCTCCTGCTCCACCGGATAATGCTCAAAGCAAAGGGAAAATTCATTGACCGTAACCGGTTTCTTCCCGCTGTTTACAATGTACAGCCGTGCATTACCTATACTGGTCATATGTGCGCCTCTGAAATCAAGCCCCCGATCGAACAAAACAGTTTCGGCGAACTTTGCGTTTTCAATCACCCGTTCCCAGCCGGTAACTTGGATCATACACTCACTTTCGGCCGATACGTTCAGGTGATAATAACAAGAATAAATTTTTTCAAATTCAAACTCAACTGTTTTGATTTCGCCGGGATTGACAGTAATGGGAGCAAAGCCGGGGGGGAGAATTTTTTCCTCCGCAAGCATTGCAATGGGAGCGGCTTTCAACACCCGTTCGTCCCCTATTTCATTGGCAAAATGCCACTCGTCCGGACGAACAGTAAAATCTGTACGCCCAAAGGTATACCGTCTGAGGTCTTTTCTTGCCAGCCAATGCCGATCGCTTACCACAGTTTCCTTTGAACCGTCCGCAAATTCAATTTCTGCACTCAGGATCATGCCGGGACGCCCCTGGGACATTTCCAGCTGGGCAATAATATTCTTCTGAACCAGCACATAAAATTCAACCGTTTCAGAATCCAACGATACGGTATAAGTGTTATAATAGTGCTTTGGCATAGGGGTTGTACTGCCGTAATCGCCGCCTGCGCAAGCCGGCCCGTTCCCCACATAGTTGCCGTTCATAAACAATCGGAACGTTACATCCGCACTAACGGAAACCTCTGCTTTTACAGCAGTTTTTTCATAGTGTTTTTCCAGCTTGAATTCCGCAGTAACAAACGGGTTCTTTTCCCGCTGCGGATCAAAATAAGTAATTTCACTCATCTGATCATTGGGATAAATGCTTTTGTCAAGCCAGATCCATTTTGCCAAGTGATCCATCTCCATGCTCCCTTCTTAAAAAAAAAAAGCCGCCGAACCATTCGGCGGCTTTTTTCTTGCTCTTATTTAAACAATTCGCCGTACTTTGTCCAATGCTCGTATCTTTCCTTCGCCTGCTCTTCTGCCTTTTCAAAAAGCTCTTCGGCACGTTCCGGGAATTTACGCTTCAAGGAACTGTAACGTACTTCGTTCATAATGAAGTCTCTGTAAGTGATCTTGTCTGCATCCGGTGCCTTTGAATCCAACTGGAAGGGATTCTTGCCTTCTGCCACTAAGGTCGGGTCATAGCGGAAGGTATTCCAATAACCTGCCAGAACAGCATTTTTGATGATCTGCTGCGTATTGGTCATACCGCCCTTGATACCGTGGTTAATGCAAGGCGCATAGCCGATGATCAGGGAAGGACCGTGATAAGCTTCCGCTTCCTTAATTGCTTTTACGGTCTGATTCATATCATAGCCCAGTGCAACCTGTGCTACATAAACATAACCGTAGGACATTGCAATCTCAGCCAGATTTTTCTTCTTCAACGGCTTACCGCCGGCTGCAAACTGTGCAACAGCGCCGGTAGGAGTAGACTTAGAAGCCTGACCACCAGTATTAGAATATACTTCAGTATCAAAGACCATCACGTTGACATCTTCACCGGATGCCAGTACATGATCCAAACCGCCGAATCCGATATCGTAAGCCCAGCCGTCACCGCCGAAAATCCATACGCTCTTCTTGGACAGGAACTCTTTGTTTTTCAAAATTTCCTGTGCCTTGTCACAACCGCAGGCTTCCAGAGCGGCAATCAAATCACGGGTAGGCTGCTCATTGTCAGCACCGCTGGTATAAGTGTCCTTCCAAGCTTTTGCCGCTTCTGCCACAGCCGGATTTTCCAGCTTTTCAATCTTTTCAGCCAGGCGATCCCGCAGCTGCTTTGCAGCAATTGCCATTCCTAAGCCGTGCTCAGCGTTATCCTCAAACAGGGAGTTCGCCCAAGCCGGACCTCTGCCTTCATGATTGGTGGTATAAGGAGTAGAAGGTGCAGAGCCGCCCCAAATGGAGGAGCAACCTGTTGCGTTGGAAATATACGTTCTGTCACCGCAAATCTGTGTGATCAGCTTTGCATAAGGAGTCTCACCGCAGCCTGCGCAAGCGCCGGAGAATTCCAACAGAGGCTGACGGAACTGAGAATTCTTCACATTCAAAGGACCTGCCAGAACATCTGCTTTCGGCGGGATGGTTACCCCATAGTCAAAGCAAGGCTGCTGATCCATCTGAGAATCGATGGGTTTCATCACCAGGGCGCTGGTCTTAGCCGGGCAAACCTTTGCGCAGTTACCGCAGCCGCTGCAGTCCAAAGCGGAAACAACAATACCAAATTCATAACAATCCATGCCCTTGCCGATCATCTTCTTATGCTTCATATTTTCCGGCGCTGCAGCAACCTGGTCAGCATTCATCACAACCGGACGGATACAAGCATGAGGACAAACCAGAGAACACTGGTTACACTGAATACAATTTTCCGGAATCCATTCCGGTACATCCACGGCAATACCGCGCTTTTCATATGCTGCCATACCCTGAGGCAGGTGACCGTCTACCATGCTCATAAAAGTAGAAACAGGCAGCTTGTCACCTCTTTGCTTATTGCAGGGTTCCAAAATGTTCTTCACAAATTCCGGAACATCACTGTCTGCAATCGCCTCATCCTGAGCAGTAGCCCAATCGGTGGGTACGTCAATTTTCTTAATATTCTTTTCCCCTTCAATGATTG
>CAKSSZ010000119.1 GCA_934489915.1 uncultured Clostridia bacterium
CTATCACAGAGAGTGCCGCTATGGGGAATCCATGTCCCTTTTTGCCGGGTCGGAAGGGAATCTTTGGTATGTTGTAGGAAAAAAATCAGAAAATCAAAAATGTATGGAAGCTAATTTATGGTTTGCATAGTTCCGAACGATCTTCAAATACTACAACCGTAAAGGTAAGATGGAGACTTTTCGGAAAGGTGGAAAACCATGAAAAAATATCAACGGCCTAATTCCAAAACGCAAAAGGCAATTGACGCCTTTGCAACACCCTCAACCAAGCGTACCGATCCTTTCGGGAGCTACACCGGGCAGCCGAGAAATAAAAATGAAGTACCGGTACAGGACGCAGACGATCTGTAAGGAAAATAAAAACCGCAGGGCGCTGACCAATCAGCCCCTGCGGTTTTCATTTGTTAGTAAATTCTTTTCATTTTATATAGAAAACCTCTCTTTTTATGTTTTTTCATTGACAGAAAAAATAGTCTGTGATATAATTACAGATATTTCAAACGAAAGGTGGAGTTTCCTTTGTATCACACACATCCTTGTATTCAAAAAATAGAAACGCCGGTTCTGACCCGGGAACAATCTGCCCCCGGCGTTGCCTTGACCTTTAACGCAGGCGCCGCAAAATGGAAGGGACGGTATGTTATGCTGTCCAGAAATGATTACGGCGATTATAAAACCCAAGAAATCCGCCCCGCCGTGACCGATCTGCGGGTGGCGTTCAGCGACGACGGTCTTCATTGGGAAATGGAGCCGGAGCCGATTTTGGAAGAATTGAAAAGTGAAGAAATCATCCGTGCCTACGACCCCCGTATTACCATCATTGAAAACCGAGCCTACATTTGCTTTGCAGTCGATACCCACCACGGCGTACGGGGCGGCATTGCCGCAACGGATGACTTTAAACATTTTGAGGTATTGAGCCTTTCCGTGCCGGACAACCGTAATATGGTGCTGTTTCCCGAAAAAATCAACGGATATTACACCCGCCTGGAGCGTCCCATGCCGGTAGACGGCAGAAGCTGGCTCACACCGGGACAGGATGTCTGGCTCTCTCAATCCCCGGATCTGAAGTTTTGGGGGAATTCTCAGCTGGTGCTGACCAAGGAGCAGGTTTCCTTTGCCACAAAAAAAATCGGACCTGCTGCGCCTCCTATTAAAACAGAAAAGGGCTGGCTGACCTTATTCCACGCCGTAGCGGAAAACACAGCGTCCCAACCCCTGGGCGGCTGGGACAAGAAATGGAATTTAATTTATTACGCCGGTGTGATGCTGCTTGATTTAAATCACCCAACTCATATCATCGGACGGTATGACAAGCCCCTTCTGGTACCGGAAAACCGTTGGGAAACAGTAGAAGGCTTTCGCAACCACGTTATTTTTCCGGGCGGGCTGGTACCGGAGCCGGACGGCAGCGTAAAGATTTATTACGGCGCCGGAGACGCTGTAGAATGCATGGCAACGGCAAAAATAGACGATTTGCTCCAACTTTGCCTGTGATTTGGTTGTTTTATACAAGAAACGATGAATGCTTTTGTGCAAACTATCCACTTGTAAAATTGCGGGCACTATGGTATAATCATGATAGCAATAATATTCTATCTAAAAGGAGCTATGTAGTATGAGAAAAGCAAAGAAACTGATTGCCGGCGTACTGGGAATTTCCATGATGTTTTCCCTGTGTGCCTGCGGTAAAGGCGGCAATGGCGGTAGCACAGCCGTAAAAGACAATATGGACAAACAGGTAAACCTGATTTGGTACATTCGTAACACGGAGCCTGCCGGTTTTGACGAAGTGCAGGAAGAGTTCAATAAGCAGCTGTTGGAAAAAATCAACGCTACGGTTGACATCCGTTTTATCCAAGCCGGTGACTGGAAGGATAAAACCAACATGATGATGGCAGCGCAGGAAGAATTTGACCTGATCTGGACAGCTGACTGGGCATCCGATTTTGCAAACATGGTTGATATGGGCGCTTTGATTCCCTTAGACGACCTGCTGGAGACTACTCCTGAGCTGAAAAAGCTGTATTCCGACGGCGTTTGGGAAGCAACCAGCTTTAACGGCAAGATTTACGGCGTGCCTAACAATCAGGTTATCTACGACCAGGCCGGTCTGTGGTTCAAAAAAGACTTGGTTGACAAATACAGCCTGCCGGTGGAGGAAATTAAATCTTTGAACGACTTAACCCCCATCCTGCAAACGGTAAAGGACGGAGAAGCAAGCGACCTGATCCCCATCAGAAGCGGCTATCCTTCCTTATTTGACGCACCGGAAACTAAAATTAAAAACTTTGCAATCCGGGACGGCAAAGTAGTTGACCCGGATGAAGATCAAAGCAAGCAGGACGCATTCAAAATTATGCGCGACTGGTATCAGAAGGGCTTCTTCCCGGCTGATGTCAGCACGCTGACCGATGAAGAAAGCTTAATTTCCGCCGGTAAGATTTTCAGCCGGTACAACCGTCAGCTGCCCGGTGCAAGCGAAAAGCACAAACTGGCTTACCACTACGATGTTGTTAACGTTGCAACCAATGAACCTATGATTTCCAGATCCTCTGTACAGTCTACCATGACCTCGATCAGCGCAACCTCTAAAAACCCGGGCCGCGCGATCAAATTGATTGAACTGATGGAAACGGATAAGGATTTATTTAACCTGTTGGCATACGGTCTGGAAGGCAGAGACTACACGAAAGACCCTGCAAACGAAAACAGAATCAACCGCACCGCAGACTCCTATTATGTTCCGGAATTCCTGATCGGGAACCAGTTCCTGGCTTACTTACAGCCCAGCTATACCGATACCGTATGGGAAGAAACCGAAGCGGCAAACGAATCCTCTCCCGTTGACCCCAACGCCGGATTCGCTTTTGATCAGACTCCGGTTAATTCCGAAATCACCAATCTGGCATCCGTAAGCCAAGAATTTGGCAGCACCCTGAACAACGGGTTGGATGATCCGGATACGGTTTACCCCAAATATATGGAAAAGAAAAAGCTGGCCGGCAGCGAAAAAGTAATTGCTGAAATTCAAACCCAGTATGACGCTTGGGCTGCCAACAACAAATAATTTAACCTGTATTGATTGCCGTCTCGGTTACGAGACGGCAATTTTTTATGGAATCGTTTTTTGTGCAATTTGACCAACGCAGTTCCTCACTTTTTTACAAAATACAAGTGGTTTTTTTGTAAAACCTGACCGCTTGTAAAAGGGGCGGTACTATGATATAATCAAGATACTAAGTTGTATCATTTTATTTAAAAGGAGCAATGAAAAATGAAGATGGCAAAAAAACTGATTGCCGGCGTACTGGGAATTTCCATGATGTTTTCCCTGTGTGCCTGCGGTAAAGGCGGTAAAGGCGGCACTGCGACAGGAAAAGATGATATGAGCGAAGAGGTCACCTTAAAATGGTACATCATGGCTCAGGAACCGGCAGGCTTTGACCGGGTAATGGAAGAGGCAAACAAGTATATTAAAGAAAAGCTGAATGCAAAGCTGGAATTGTATTGTATCCAACCCGGCGATTATTCGCAAAAAACTTCTATGATTTTAGCCTCCCGGGAGGAATTTGACCTGATGTGGGTCAATGCAAATTACTACGAACCCAATATTTCCAAAGGCGCTTTTATCGAGCTGAACGACATGCTGGAAGATACTGCATTAAAGGATATGTTTAATGAAGGCACCTGGGATGCAACGGAAGTAGACGGTAAGATTTATGCCGTTCCCATGCTCCAGGTACTGTATGACCAGCCCGGAGCATGGTTCATTAAATCCATTGTGGATAAATATGACCTGCCGGTAGAAGATGTTAAGAGTCTGGATGATCTGACCGCTATTTATCAGACCGTAAAGGACAACGAGCCTTCTGATATTATTCCGGTTCGCCGTGCGCTGAGCGGTTATTTTCTGAAGTATATGACGCCGATAAACGGTACCGATTTTTGCATTGACGATAATGGGAAGGTAACCAATCGGAGAGAAGAACGCATGCCCGAACAAAGAATTATGCAGGAGTGGTACAAGAAGGGCTTCTTCCCGGCTGACGTTACCACTTTAACAGATGAAGCCTCTTTGGTAAAGGCAGGTAAGCTTTTTTGTAACTATAACCGTCAGCTGCCCGGCGTAGACGGGAAATTTAAAATTTCCAACGGTTATGACGTAATTAACGTGGCCTTCCGCGACAGCATTATTTGCAGAAACGGCGTACAGTCTACCATGACCGCCATCAGTGCTACCTCGAAGCACCCGGAACGGGCAATGAAGCTGTTAGAATTGATGCAGACAGATAAATACCTGTTTAACCTGATGGCATACGGCATTGAGGGTCAGGATTGGGAAAAGGATCCCTCCGACGAGGAACGGATTATCCGGGATTCCAGCGCTTACTATGTGCCTGAATACTTAATCGGGAACCAATTTTTAGCGTACATTCTGCCCAGCTATGAAAATACCGTTTGGAAGGAAACTGAAGAAAAGAACGCAGAAGCGAAGGCAGATCCCAACAACGGTTTTTGCTTTGACCGTACCCCGGTGGAAACTGAATTGGTGAACCTGCAATCCGTCAGCTCGCAATATGCCAATCAACTGAGCTACAGCGACATTCCTTTGGAAGAAACTTATGCTCTGATTGATGAAAAGCAAAAGTTAGCAGGAATTGATAAGGTAAAAGAAGAAATTCAGGCTCAGTATGACGCTTGGGCTGCCAACAACAAATAATAAGGCTGAGCAACAGCCGCCCAAGGCGCAGCAGCAAAAATGATCATTTTTGCTGCTGCGCCAATTTTTTTAAAAATTTTGTGAAAAGCACTTGACAAAGAAAAAATTCGTGGTACAATAAAATTAGCACTCGAATTACAAGAGTGCTAAACGAAAGAAAGAAGGTTTTATCAATGGCAAAAAAAATGTTTCAGTCAGAATCCAAACGTTTGTTGGATTTAATGATCAATTCTATTTATACGCATAAGGAAATCTTTCTTCGGGAGTTGATTTCCAACGCAAACGACGCATTGGACAAATTTTATTATCTGTCCTTAACCGATGACTCCATCTCCTTTGACCGGGAAAATTTTTATATCCGGATTACACCGGATAAAGAGGCGCGCACCTTAACCGTCAGCGACACCGGAATCGGGATGAACGAGGAGGAGCTGGATACCAACCTGGGAATCATTGCAAAAAGCGGCTCCCTTGCATTTAAACAGGAGCATGAGGCACAGGATGATGTAGATATTATCGGTCAGTTCGGCGTTGGATTTTATTCTGCTTTTATGGTTGCCGACAAGGTCACCGTACTCTCCAAAAAATACGGCACCGAGGAATCGTTTTTATGGGAATCCTCCGGCGCAGACGG
>CAKSSZ010000120.1 GCA_934489915.1 uncultured Clostridia bacterium
CGTCTAAGGCATCCATCATCAGGGTTTCTTCCTCCACCCCGTCCTGCTCCTCAATCACGATCACGCCTTTTTGATCAAACATAAAACCTACGCAACCGGTTTGCCCTAAGTTACCGCCGAATTTGTCAAAATAATGACGAACTTCCCCGGCGGTTCGGTTCTTATTATCGGTCATGACTTCCACAATAACCGCCACACCGGATGGACCGTAGCCCTCATAGGTGATTTCCGTATAATCTGCACCGCCCGTCTCACCGGCAGCCTTTTTAATACTTCGGGCGATCGTATCGTTTGGCATATTGTTTGCCTTTGCCTTTGCGATCACATCCTTCAGCTTTGAGTTGCTTTCCGGATCCGGCCCGCCCTGCTTGACTGTTACTGCAATTTCACGGCCGATTTTAGTAAATATTTTTCCTTTTTGTGCGTCCGATTTCTCTTTCTTGTGCTTGATATTGGACCACTTAGAATGTCCTGACATTCACAAACCACTCCTGTTATTCATTAGTTACATCCATTATATCATACACTTTTTCCAATGTCAAGGTTTCAACCGCAAAAAGGAGCAGCGGTCAAAATTCCCCCTGCATGATTTGTCTCTTCTGCCCTTGCCTTCCCGAGTAGATTGAAAAAGAGCAGCATGAAAAACCAATTGGCTTTTCAAGCAGCCCTGCTACTTTATTTCCCGTGTTCCTCCCGCAGCGCTTTTCTGACCGCTGCAAAGGCAGCCTCCTCGCCCTGCTCAGCCAGGAGAGTCAGCCAATCCTCCAGCAGCTGGGAGGTTTCCGGATGGATCATCCGATTCTTTTTTCCTTTCAGAAAATACTCCAACGGATGGCGTTGCCGGTACGCATCCTTTTGATATATTTTACTTGCCGCCACCCGATCACAGAACATCTCTGCCACATACCGCAGCGGCATTTTTACCGGCCGCAGCTTTTTATCCGCCGGACTGTAATCCGTCCAGTATTCAAAATGATGCTTATTTCTGCCCTTGTGGTGCAGCCAAGCCTTGGAATATCCAAATTCCTCCCGCTCCCGCTCGTTGGGACTTCTGCCGCCGTCCGTATAATATTTCGCACCGGAACGCAGCTCTGTGAAAGAATACTTGGATAAATCATGCCACAGCCCCTGCCATAAAATCCCTACCCGTGCACAATGGGCAATCACAAGATGACGGTGCCGGGTAATGGTACGCAAATGTCTCCATAGGTTTGCCATTGGATTCCCTCTTTTCCGCAAAACTCTCTTTTTTTAGTATACTACACTTTCGGTAAAAAGGCAATCATTCCGATAAAATTATTTCTTAATTTCCGGGAGCTTACCGTACAGTGCCCTCATGGCGTTACAAATTGCCAATACCGAAACTCCTACGTCTGCAAAGACCGCTTCCCACATATTTGCCGCACCGAAGGCACTCATAAACAAAACAACCGCCTTTACCGCCAAAGCAAATATAATATTCTGCCACACAATTTTCATTGTCTTTTGGGCGATACGCACCCCTTGCGGGAGTCGGGAAGGCTGGTCATCCATCAACACCACATCAGCGGCTTCTATGGCGGCGTCCGATCCCATGGCTCCCATGGCAATTCCGGCGTCTGCCATGGCAAGCACCGGTGCGTCGTTCATACCGTCCCCTACAAACAATACCGTTCCTTCTTTTTGTTCCTGAATGATCTGCTTGGTCAGCGCCACCTTATCCTGCGGCAGCAGCTGGGCATGTACCTCGCCGATTCCCAGTGCTTCAGCCACCGCTTCAGCAGCAGACGCATGGTCGCCTGTCAGCATGACCTGTCGGGAAACTCCCATTTCCCGAAGCGCACGCAGAGCTGCCGGTGCGTCCTGCTTGATCCGGTCAGCAATCACAATACTTCCCAAAAATACACCGTCTGCCGCCACAAAGACCTGCGTACCCCTTTGGTTACCGGAACGGTACACAATCCGGTTTTGTTCCATCAACCGTTGATTCCCGGCCAGTACCTCTTGCCCGTCTACCGTAGCACGAATCCCGCAGCCGGTAATTTCTGATGCATCCTGAACCGATCCCGGCACAATTTCTTTCCCATAGGCTTCCCGCAGGGACTGGGCAATCGGGTGATCTGAAATACTTTCTGCCTTCGCCGCCAGTGACAAAACCTGATCCTCCGTCGCCTCTCCGCTCGGGAAAATACCGGTCACGGAAAAGCTGCCTTCCGTCAATGTGCCGGTTTTATCAAACACAACCGTCTTTGCTTTTGCAAGCACTTCAATATAATTGGAACCCTTCACCAAAATACCGAGCCGAGACGCCTTCCCGATTCCGCCAAAAAAGGAAAGAGGAACTGAAATCACCAGAGCGCAAGGGCAGGAGACAACCAAAAAGATCAGCGCCCGCCGCAGCCACATGACCCAAGAACCTGCCTCCAATAAGGGCGGAACCGCCGTAAGCAATACCGCCGCAATCACCACAGAGGGGGTATAGTATTGAGAAAACTTCGTAATAAAACGTTCGGTTTTCGCTTTGACAGAAGAAGCATTCTCCACCAACTCTAAAATTTTAGAAACCGTCGAGTCTGAAAACTCCTTCGATGCGCGAACTTTCAACAATCCCTTTAAATTAATGCAGCCGCTGATCACCGAATCTCCCGGCGCAACCTCTCGGGGCATAGATTCCCCTGTCAGCGCCGCCGTATTTAAGCTGGAGGAGCCTTGCTCCACCATGCCGTCTACCGGGATTTTTTCACCGGGCTTTACTACCAGCAATTCGCCTACTTCAATTTCTTCCGGGTCAACCTGCACCACGCTGCCGTTCCGTTCCACCCAGGCCGTATCCGGCGCAAGCTCCATTAAGCCTGCAATAGAGCTGCGGCTTTTCCCAACGGCATAGCTTTGGAACAGCTCTCCTACTTGGTAAAAAACCATTACAAAGACAGCTTCTGAAAGCTTTCCTAAGCCCAATGCGCCTATCGTGGCAACCGCCATCAGGAAATTTTCATCAAACAACCGACCGCCCATCAGGTTGCGAACTGCTTTATAGAGCACATCCCATCCGGCAATCAAATAAGGAATCAGCAAAATCCAGGGAGTCGTCCATTTTTCTGCCACAAGCCCGATTCCGTACAGGCCAATGCTCACCAGAATTCGTACCAGCTCTTTTTTTTGTTTTTTGGTCATCTTCAACACCCCGATTCGTTATGATCGATGAATGACGCAATCCGGCTCAATCTGGCCGCAGACTTTAATGGCCTGATCTAAAATTTCTTCCATTTTGTCATCGTCCGCCCGAAGCACCAGCTTTTGCGTTAAAAAGCTAACGGACACCGACTCCACACCCGGGATCTTTTCAATGGCATGCTCCATTTCTGCTGCGCAGTGAGCGCAATCCAAATTTTCTAACCGACAAATCTTTTTCATAACATCAACCTCTTTCTTCTTCAATATGTTCCATTCCTTCGCCGATGATATCCTTTACATGGTCATCTGCCAGGGAATAAAAAACCGTTTTGCCTTCCTTTCGGAATTTTACTAACCGTGCCTGCTTTAAAATCCGCAGCTGATGAGACACCGCCGAAACAGAAACGCCAAGCAATGCTGCCAGATCGCACACGCACAGCTCCTCCTCCAGCAGGATATAAAGCAGGCTCACCCGCGTGCTGTCGCCAAAAACCTTATACAGCTCCGCCAAATCATAGAGCTTTTCCTGACTGGGCAAATGCTTTCTGATTTTTGCCACTACATCCTCGTGAGCATGGAGATAATCACATTGGGGCGGATTCATAACATCACCTCATTCCATCATTTGAACAATTGTTCAATTATTATTATATTCCCTTTTTCTCCGTTTGTCAAGAGAAAAATAAAAATTTTTTTCGGAACATTGACAGGATGATAGAGGCATGATATAATAGCAGTAGATGCAGCATATGCTGTCAAAAAAGAAAGAAAGGAGCGATTGCTATGAAAGTTTGTCCGAAATGCAATAATCAGGTCGAGGATAGCGCAGTATTCTGCAATTTGTGCGGCGCCCCCTTGGATCCGGCAGCAGCACAGCAAGCATACGGAGCAGGATATGTTCCCTATAATCCCTATGACCACACTGCAGAATATGATCCGCAGGATATTTCTTCCAACAAAGTTTTTGCCATGCTCATTTACTTATCCAGCTTTATCGGGATTCTGATCGCCCTTCTGGCGGCAAATCAATCCCCTTATGTAATGTATCATCTGCGCCAGGCGCTGAAATTCATGGTGGTGGAAATCTTAACCGGATTAATCTGTGTGATTCTTCTGTGGACCGTTATCATCCCCATCGCAGCAGGAATTTTCCTGGTTGTTTTGGAAGTGATTAAAATCATCTGCTTTTTCCAGGTTTGTTCCGGAAAAGCAAAGGATGCTGCCATTATCCGCAGCATGGGCTTTTTAAAATAATAAAAGAAAAAGTACAAGAGCCGCCTGGCAGAAGGGCGGCTCTTGTTGTCTCGTTTCACTTTCTATTTTCGATCCTTATGATACTATATTCCGTGATCATAAACAAAAAATTCCTGCAAAAACATCCTCCCCTATGACCTGTTCCCACCTAAAAACACAAAAAAATTTCTTTTCTCATGAAAAAAGGTTGAAAAATAGTAGAATTTATTGTACAATAATAAGAGAATATGAAAAACGTTAGGGTGTGAAATTGTTGAAACTGATCATACAAATTCCCTGTTATAACGAGGAAGAAACGCTGCACATTGCCGTGGCAGATTTGCCGAAGGCGATTCCGGGAGTCGATGAAATTGAATATCTGGTGATCAACGACGGCAGCACGGATAACACAACAGAAGCCGCCCGCCGCTGCGGCGTGCATCACATTGTAAGCTACAGTAAAAACAAAGGTCTTGCCAATGCTTTTATGACCGGGATTGACGCCTGCCTGCGGTTGGGAGCAGATATTATTGTCAATACAGACGCAGACAACCAATATTGCGGCGCCGATATTGCCGGCCTGATTCAGCCCATTTTAGACGGAAAAGCGGAAATGGTCATCGGGGAACGCCCCATTGACCACATTGATGATTTTTCTCCGTTAAAAAAGAAGCTGCAGCGGCTTGGCTCCCGCGTGGTTCGGATGGTTTCGGGCACCGATGTGCCGGACGCCCCCAGCGGATTCCGTGCATACAGCCGGGAAACAGCAATGAAGTTAAATGTTGTCTCCCGCTATACCTACACGCTGGAAACCATCATTCAAGCCGGCAATAAAAATATTGCCTTGGCCTCTGTCCCTGTCAGAACCAATCCCCAGCTGCGGAAATCACGGCTGTTTAAAAGCATGCGGGCTTATATCAAACGCTCGGTTGCTACCATGT
>CAKSSZ010000121.1 GCA_934489915.1 uncultured Clostridia bacterium
TTGGGCACGCCCGGCTCATCTTCATTTAAATTCATCAGCTCCGGATATTTCTTCGCCCAAACCTCGGTATGCCAATCCACAGCGTTGGTGTTGTTAGTAACACCTTTTAAGTCCCAGGTCATTCCACGGGAGTCAAACCGCAGGGGATTGTCACAATCAATCATCAGGTTATTGATAAAGGTATTGTTCCGTCCGCCGCCCATCAATGCCACATATTGTACCTTATAAAATACGTTTCCGTGTACATTGGTCTGAGAATGCATATCGTCTAAGTACAATGCCCATACCTTCATCCCGGTAGTGGTGTCAATCATGCTCATATCATGAAAGTAATTATACCGCACTTCATTGCCCCAAGTGTTCCAGTACCGGCCGGTGTAAACAGCACCGCAGTCGGCGGTATCCTGGCAAACGTCATAGAATTCGTTGTATTCAATCACATCGTCGTTCGAGTCATACCGAATAGCGAAGTGAGGTGCGTCATGAATTTCATTATGCGCTACAGTGTTCCCTACGTCGTTATTCAAATGGATCGCCGGGGAATAGGTTCTCTTATATTGAGAGAAGGTTTTTATTTCATTATTGGTCACAAAGCAATTCCCTGCAGTCAAAGTTTTCTTGTCCCCGCAGTCATAGAGATTGACGCCCCAGGAACCCAGATCATGCAGAGAAGAATTGGTCACGCCGCTGTTGGTGCACCGATTAAAATACACAGCGCAATCACCGATGTTGGTCAGTTCGCAGAAATCAACAACAATGCCATCTGCATTTTTCACATCAATGGCTCTTGCCCGGGTACCTGCCATGCGCAGCCCTTCAAAGGTCACATTTTTTGCGCCGTTGATGGAGAAAAAGGGCTTATTGTAGCTGGTAAAGGTCAGGCTATCCCCCGCCTTGATTCCTTCGGGCGCATAAAGATAAAGCATTCCTGTATTACGGTCTAAGTACCATTCGCCGGGAACGTCCAGTTCCTCCAGCAAATTAATAAACTTCACCCGGCGGTTGCTCATTGCATAATAACCGTCATTGGTATAAGAAGTCACCACACCGGTATTTACGTCAATGGAAGCGGGTACAGTTGCGTCCGCCCAATCATGGCAGATAAAAGCAAATGCCCACATATCCTCTGCCTTTGTCCATTTTTTATACCGCTGGCTGCCCTCCAGCTGATACCGAATTTCCTTCAGTCTGCCCTTTACCTTATCGCCATTTCTGCCGTCTTCTAAAATTTTGGCGGTATACAAATATTCCCGTCCGTTAGGGTACTCGGCAATGGTCAACAGCTTATCCTGGTAAGACAGGGTAGAAGCATAACCAATCTCATCCGAGGACAAAAATCCGTTGATTTTCATTTCACCATAATCGGTCACACCGTAATCCGGCAAGGAAACAGCCTTGATTTTATCCCGTGCGTCCCGGTCAACAATCCGATTGGTAATCTCCGTATCCGTAACGGTCTTAAAGTCACCGTACGGCAGAGAAACACCGCCGTTTAAGGCAACTTTTTCTCCCGGATATGCCCGAATCACCAAATCATGATCCTCACTGTCCAGCGCTACCGTATCGGTCATCCGGTAGTCGCCTTCCCGCAAATTAATCACAACGGTTCCGTCTATGCTTCTTGCAGCCTTCACCGCTGCGGCAATTGTAGCAAAGGGAGCCTCCTGAGAGCCGGGATTTTCATCCGACCCGTTGACCGCAACATAAAGGTACGCTGCAGAAATCTTCTCCTTTTCTGCCGCCGCTGCACCAAAGCCGGAAAACACCAGCAAGGCAGCAAGCAGCACTCCGATAGTTCGTCTCATCATTCTTAATTCCTCCTTAGTTTTTTTATCATTATATCATAAAAAAGTATTTTTGGCAAGCCTATTTTTTCAGTTTTCTTTCCCGTTCCAGAATCCGGCGGCGCAGCTCGGACAGCTGCTCATTATACCGTACCGATCGCATAGTCGGGAATGCCTGAATCAAGCGGCGGCGCAGGATATGAGTTTTTTTTGCAATTGCTTCGTACCGCTCGGTCAGTTCTAATGTATTTTTGCTCACCTGTTTCCCCAGCTTATCCGATTCCTCCCGAATTTTGCCGGACAGTTCAAACAGCAGCTTCATCTGCCGCTGGAGGCCGGATATCACCAGAACGGTAGTAACCAAATCTGCTGTCAACAATCCGCCGAACACGCACAGCAAAACAATCCCCAACACCTGCGGAAAAACACGGATGAGAAAATCAGTCGCAGGAAAGAGCGTATGCACAATCACAACGCAAGCCAGCCCCCACAGCAGGGACATACTGAGGCAAATGTACCCCTTCCAGTTCCAACGTTTATCAGAATAATCCCACCACTTTTGATGAAAGATCTGCTCCAGCACCAACCCGGTTAACCCTTCCAGCGCTGTGGTAAGCAATAAGGAGCCGAAAAACAATAAAACCCAATGATCCCGCAGCGGCGTCAGCAATAAATAGACAATGCAGACTCCCACTCCGTAAATCGGACAAACAGGTCCGTTCAAAAATCCCCGGTTCACAAATCGCTTTTCTGCATAGGCCGCATACGCCACTTCCATACACCACCCCAAAAAGGCGTACAGAAAAAAATACCATAGCAAGTGATACATGAACCTACTCCTCTCTCACAGATTCCCCGGTTAGCACATCAATTCGTTCCAGCTCCTCCGAGGTAAAGGAGCAGTGACCGACAATTTTTGTATTTTCAATAATTTGCTCCGGCTTGGATGCGCCAATTAATACGCTGGTCACATCCTCATCCTTCAGCACCCAACTAAGCGCCAGCTGCGCTAACGTCTGCCCCCGCTCCGCCGCCAGCTCCTGCAAGCCGTCAAGCATACGGGAAAGTTCGGGCGTTAAGTTTTTTTCTGTCAAGAAACGACCGTCACGGCGAATACGGCTATCCTCCGGAATACCGTTCAAATACCGTCCGCCCAGCAGTCCCTGTGCCAGAGGGCTAAAGGCAATGATGCCCTTCTTTTCCAAAGCCGCTGCTTGCTTTAACCCGTTTTTCTCAATCCCGCGGTTTAAGAGGGAATAAGGATTCTGATTGATAACAAAAGGACAATGCAAATCAGTAAGCAGCTCAGCCGCCAGCTTCATCGTAGGACCGTCGTAGTTAGAGATACCGGCATAGAGTGCCTTGCCACTCTTTACCGCTGTATCAAGCGCACCCATGGTTTCCTCCAAAGGCGTATTAGGATCCATCCGATGGTGATAAAAAATATCAACGTAATCCAATTTCATCCGTTTCAAACTTTGATCCAGGCTGGAAAGCATATATTTTCTACTGCCCCAATCCCCATAAGGCCCCTGCCACATGGTAAAACCCGCCTTTGTACTGATGATGATTTCGTCCCGGTAACGGCTCAGCTCCCGATTCACAATCCGGCCGAAATTCTCCTCGGCAGCGCCGGGACCGGGACCGTAATTATTCGCAAGGTCAAAATGTGTAATCCCGCGGTCAAATGCGGTAAAACACATCCGTTTCATATTTTCAAAGCTATCCCGTTCCCCAAAGTTATGCCACAGTCCCAATGATACAATAGGCAGTTTTAATCCACTCCTGCCGCATCGGCGATAATCCATTTCTTCATACCGTTTTTCATACGCTTGATAATTCATCCTGCATCCTCCCATTTTTTATTTCTTATTCATATGTATTTTACAATGACTGTTTCGGTACTGCACCGGCGTCATTTTTTCATGATATTTAAAAAAGTTGCTGCAACTTGTTGCATCAGAAAAATGCAGCAACGCTGCAATTTCCTTTACGAAATAATCAGTATTACACAAATAATCCTTCATACGCCGCATCACATGGGCATCAATCACCTCTTTTAGGCTCATGCCGCATTCTCGGGTAACAAGGCGGGAAAGATATTCTCCGTTATATCCAAAATGCTCCGCAACCCGACGGACGGTCAAGCGGGCGTCTGCATTAATTCTGGTCCATTCCATAATATCATTGACCAATTTGGAAGCGGGCGGCACAACACTCTGTCGAAGCAAGGCGAGAATATGCATGGTCAGCGCATCCTTCAGCAATGCCAGATCACCTGACATCCGAGAATAATGCATCAGCTCTTTGAACAAAGAAAAAGCAGAAAATCCACGAACGCATTGAGGCAGTTCAAATTTGGGATCATAGCGATCCAGGTAGAAATGCAGCCAATAAAATTTGGTTGGGGTTTCACTCTTTTGAAATCCCTGATGGAGGAAAAAGGGGCGCAGCAAAATCAAATCTCCCGGTTGTAAAGAATAACGTTTCCCTTGTTCCTCAATATGAACCTGCCCTTCTACCACGTAAATAATTTCATAGGTAGGCACTGAGGCTTTCGGATGTATCCAGTCTTCTTCCGAGCAAAATAGACCAATTTTCTGAAATTCCAGCCGAACAATCTCGTTATTTAGCACAACACTTCCCCCCTTAATTCTTATTATATCCGATTTTTCACCAAAAATCAACCCCTTTACATTCATGAAAAAACGATTTTTAACGTAATGTTAATTCTGCAATTGCGCCGTAATGCAAAACCTCAAACGCAGGCGGGGCAATGCGGGCAAGTAAGTCCATGTGTTCTTTCTCCCATAAATCAATTTGTTCTTGAGAAAGAGACGCACCAATCCCACGGCAGGATTTCATACGTTCGTTCCAGCTTTCTCGGGTAAAGGGCACCCGCAATAAAAATTCTTCGTGATATGTCTGTTCAAAAAATGCATCATACTCGGATGGAATCGAAATGGGCTGCATGGTCGCACCCTTGCCGCTCCAGCTTGGGTGGTACCGCAGCACAAGCTCTTCACTGGCGCCGGCGATTGGGTCATCATAAGGGAGCCATTCCATACAAAGTACAAGAAAGCGTCCCCCGTGCTTCAAAAGGCGAGCCAATAGGGGCGCAAGGGTTTTGTGATCAAAATACCAAAAACACTGACAAGCGGTAATTCCGTCAAAGAAAGCGTTTGGGAAGGAAAGGTCTTCTGCTGCGGACGCAATATATTCAATGTTTTTCCCTTCAGAAAGCAGCTTTGCAGCCTGAATTTGTTCCGGGGACTGATCAACCCCCACCCATTTAGCGCCATGGGAAGCTAAATTTCTCGGCAAAACACCGGTTCCCGTTCCAAGATCCAAAAGAGTTTGTCCGGGAATGCCAAACCCTCTTTGCATAATTTTGTCATAAAACTCCTGCGGGTAAATATCCCGATATTTTGCATAATCAGATGAAGTCCTTCCCCAATCAAAGGATTTCCCAC
>CAKSSZ010000122.1 GCA_934489915.1 uncultured Clostridia bacterium
GTATAATAGAGGTGTATATGTAATAACCATCTGGTTTTGGAAACCGATTCACCGTGTGCTCTCGGGCAAAGGCGGGAGCAGCAATCAACGGGCGGACAACCGTTTATCACTTTACCCCTGCGATAGATCGGTTGATGATGAGAATAGCCGGGCAGGGCGGCGGAATGGAGAGTTTCGATTATGGTTGCAACAGACGAGCAAATTATTTGTCCCAATTGCGGCGCAGCGTTGGGGAAAACAAAAAAATTCTGCACCGAGTGTGGAAAAAAGCTGCCTGTTTCTCCTGCGGCAGAAGAAGTGAAGGATGAAATTGCGATGCAGGAAACGCAGAAGTTTCAAGTTCCCAGCCATGAGGAGTCAGACATGGCAGAAGCAGTGAAAGCCGTATTCCAGGAAAACGATGAGAAAAAGCCGCATCGGAAGTTCTGGAGCGGGAAAAAGGACAAGGCAGTAAAAAAGGAAAGCAAGGAATTGACTTCTGAAGAGGAAGAATTGGATCCAAAGCAGAAAACTATTGTGGATTTTTCCGCATTGGCAGGCTCCACCTTGGACGATTCCCCGTATGAACCGATTTCCGCATGGGGGTACATAGGGATTATGGCATTGCTGCTGGTTCCGGTAATCGGCTGGATTTTCGCAATTGTATGGGCTTGCGGCGGCTGCCGGAAGATCAATAAGCGGAACATGGCAAGAGGGTATTTGCTGGTATTGGCATTGCTGGCGGTGTTTATGATATGCGCTGTGCTGGCATTTTATAAAATAGCGCCGGCTGTTCTGGAAAATTCGCCGGAGCTTGCAAAGACAAGTATTAATCAAGATGCGGTTTACAGTGTGGGAGGAACGCAGCCTGCTGCAAATGACCAGGCACAGAACTTTGATGAGGGAGACGGCTCCCTGTTCGTGTTCTTGGAGGGGCTGGGCAATGAGCTGTGGAGCGCTTATTACGATCGGGAACAGATGGGCGGCGCTGAATTGTCGGCGATTTTGGATAACAATAAAGATGCGCTGCTGGAGTTGGGTTATAGTGAAAAAAGCGTGGATCAGGTGCTCAATATTGTGAATGGGGATGACGAGGCCCTGGCAAGCCTGCTGAATGTGCTGAGCACAAAGCAGGACACAGAGGAATAAGGTCACTAAAAATCAATCGTTTTTCTCAATTTGTGGAAAACGATTGATTTTTGCATTTATAATTCTATGAAAAAGGGGAGAAGACAGTAAAGAGGAAAATAGGGAGTGCGATTTTGACCTTGTTGATTTTGCTTCATACGTTCGGTGCAATTTCTTTCCGTGTAAATGCAGCAAATGAACCGTCTGACTGGGCAGTAACAGAGATCAATCGAGCGATAGAAGAGGGGATCGTCACCGATCGGGTAACAAAAAATTATCAAAAAGAAATTACAAGAGAAGAATTTTGTGAATTAGCGGTGCAGTTATATCGAAAAACCGCCGGCAAAACAATTGCAGCTGCGGACAATCCGTTTACCGATACCAATAATGAAGAAATTTTAAAGGCATATTCGTTGGGTATTGTAAGCGGTGTTTCTGAAACGAAATTTGCACCGGAAGGATCGGTACAGCGGAGAGAGTGATTGTAATGTTTTTACGGTAGATACGGTTGGGAATGTGGGAACCAGCGCTACCGATAAGATTTTATTGGGACTGCACAAGGGCGGCGCCATGAGCAGCGGAGATTACATGGTTGAGAACAACGAAGATTGCCATACAAAATTTTCAGTTTATAAAAACAATTCGGATATTTCAAGGATTCAGTATTATTTGCGCAGGGTAAACGGGCTTGACGTATCAAACCAGCAGCAAAAAGGTCAAAGACGGACCGTATATTCGTTACAATTGTAAATATGACGTATATAAAACCAATGTGAATACAGGGGAAAGGCAATGTATCAAGAAGGATATTTCATCCGTTCCCGACCTGAAAATTTCATCGGACGGTAATTTTTATTATTTGGAGAAAAATCAATGCTTATACGGAATTAAAAACGGAAATCCCGTCAAGCTGCATCAATTTGACCGTTATATCGGCATTGTCAGCATTATAGGCAGCACGGTTTATTATGATTATGTGGAGGATAATACCACTTATTTAGCCTATTATGATATTAATACCCATGCAAGCGGGATCGCAGCCAGCCATCGTGCAGCAAGCTCCGGTCATTTCTTTAACTGGTAACAGTGTTGTGAATTTTACGAATATGATATGAAGTAAAAATTGAGAGGGGAATAAGATGAAAATACCTGAGCTTATGAAAACGATAAGCGGTGTGGAAATTACAGATCGGGAGAAATGGGAGGTTTTTAGACGTCCTGAAATCATGAATCTGATGTCAGAATATATTTATGGGGTCAGACCTATTGAAAAACCGGATGATTTGCATTTTATCACTGTAAGAAAAGAGGAGGAGTTTGGAGGACAGAATATTCTTTTTGAAAAAATAAAAATTTGTTTTTGTGAGAATTCATTTGATGTTTATGCATACCTTCCGCAGGATAGAAAAGAAAAAGCACCTGCATTCTTATATATCATGCATGAATTTCAGGAGGATCAATGCAATTTGGAAGATAATATAAAATGCGAAAGTGTAAATATTAGGGAAGTTACTTCCCGCGGATTTGCCATATTTATTATGCCTACCAGGAACATTGCGCCGGACTGGGAGCACAAAGCGAATTATAAAGAAGGAATCTATCCGCTTTTTGAAACCAAAAGAAAAGAAAATTCATGGGCAACAATTTCGGCGTGGAGTTGGGGCGCTTCCCGGGTAATGGATTATATTACATCGGATCCGAGGATTGATGATCAAAGAGTTACGGTGGTTGGTCATTCCAGAGGCGGGAAGACTGCTCTTTGGTGCGGTGCGACCGATTTGCGTTTCTATTGTGCAATTTCAAATAATTCAGGCTGTACGGGAGCCGCTATGCACAGAACCAAGAATGGAGAGCACATAAAAGAGATCAATATTACCGATTGGTTTTGCAAAAACTATCATAAATTCAATGACGCAGAAGAAATGCTTCCGACAGACCAGCATATGTTGATTGCTGCAATGGCGCCTCGTTTATGCTATGTAGCAAGCTCAAGCGAGGATGAATGGGCAGATCCGTTGGCTGAACGGCTTTCGTGTAGAATGGCAGGAGAGGCGTATGCGCTTTATGGTAAGACGGGCGTTGTTTTGCCGGATGAGCCTGTTCGGATCAATCAGGCTTATCACGAGGGAACCATTGGCTATCATGTAAAACAAGGTGAGCATAGTATTACTTCATTTGATTGGAAGATGTATCTGGATTTTTTGGAAAAAAAGATGACTGAATCAGAATTGTAAATCAGGTAAGCATATCACTTTTTTGTTTTCAAAAAAGAGGTTGCCCCGTTTTGAAGGCAACCCCTTCCATTTGAATTATAATTGTTTTTTTGATAAATATTTGTCGACGGCTTCTGCGGCTTCCCGACCTTCACGAATGGCCCAAACCACCAGGCTTTGTCCTCTGCGACAGTCTCCTGCGGCGAAAACACCCTTGGTAGAAGCAGTAAACGGTTTTTTGCCGCCGGCAATGGTAGAACGGGGCGTGGTTTCCAGTGCCAGCTGTTCTGCCAGGGTTTGCTCCGGTCCTAAAAAGCCCATTGCAATTAATACCAAATCAGCCGGGAGCACCTGCTCGCTTCCCGGGATTGGGTGAGGAGCCGGTCTGCCGTTCCCTTGCTTTTTCCATTCTACCTGCACGGTGTGGACTTCCTTCACCTCGCCTTTTTCGTTGCCTGAAAGCTTGGTAACGGTCGTCAAATATTTTCTGGGATCCTGACCGAATAAGGTGATGGCCTCTTCCTGTCCGTAGTCTGTTTTTTTAATTCTCGGGTACTGTGGCCACGGATTTTGTTCGGTTCTGCAGAGGGGAGGTTCCCCCATGATTTCTAATTGTGTGACGCTGGTAGCGCCGTGACGAATGGAGGTAGCTACGCAGTCTGTCCCCGTATCGCCGCCGCCGATGATCACAACATGCTTGCCTTTTGCGCTGATATAGTTACCGTCCTCCAGCTGGGAGTCCAGCAGACTTTTGGTGTTGGCGCTCAGAAAGGGAACGGCGTAATGCACACCCTTTAAGCTTGCCCCTTCTGCTTGCAGAGGCCGGGGGACGGTGGAGCCAATACACAGCAGAACTGCGTCAAACTGATTCATCAGATCCAGGGCGGACAGGTCTTTGCCTACCTCTGTATTCAGGCGGAAGACTACTCCTTCTTCTTCCATCAGCTTGACTCGCCGCTCCACTACCGACTTATTCAATTTCATATTTGGGATGCCGTACATCAGCAGTCCGCCTGCCCGGTCGGCACGTTCAAAAACGGTCACCTTGTGCCCTAACTGATTCAGCTGATCCGCAGCGGCAAGCCCGGAGGGGCCGGAACCAATGATGGCTACTGTTTTCCCGGTAGATCTGACCGGGATCCGGGGTTGAATCAGTCCTTCCTCAAACATCCGGTCAATGATATGGCATTCGTTATTCCGGATGGTGACTGCGTCTCCGTTTAAGGCGCAGGTGCAGGAGCCTTCACAGGGAGCGGGGCAGACCCGTCCGGTAAATTCGGGGAAATTGTTGGTCAGGCTCAGCCGCTCGTATGCCAGCTCGTATTTTCCACGATAGAGCATATCATTCCATTCCGGAATCAGGTTGTGGAGAGGGCAGCCCATTGCCATGCCGTCCACTAACTGACCGGTATGGCAAAACGGAACGCCGCATGCCATACACCTGGCGCCCTGCCGTCGCAGGGCTTCTTCATCAAAATGAGTGTGAAACTCCTTCCAGTCACGGCTCCGCTGCTCCGGATTCCGATCCGGCGGGAGCTGACGGTCATATTCTAAAAATCCAGTTGGCTTTCCCATTGTTTTTTCGCTCCCTTCTCTTATTTCGCAGATTTCCGGCGCATGGCTTCTTCAAAAGCGTGAAGTACGGCGGTTTCCCGGGGGACTCCTTTTTTCTGCTCCTGTTCCAAAATATCCATGACCAGTTTATAATCCTTCGGAATGACCTTTACAAAGCGTTTATATTCTGTTTCCCAGTGATCCAGCATCCGCTTGGCAACTTGGCTTTCCGTATAGCGATAGTGATTTTCCAGCATACCGTGAAGCTCGTTCATATCCTTTAATTCGGACAGCTGGCTTAAAAGCACCAGCTCCTGATTGCAATTCTTTTCAAATGTGCCGTCAGGGTTATAT
>CAKSSZ010000123.1 GCA_934489915.1 uncultured Clostridia bacterium
GTCTTTGCCTGTCTCTGTTCCTCTTTTTCGGGGCGGATGTGATTGCGAGACGGGTGATTCAAATGGAGGGCTTGCAGGGAACGCTGCGGGCGCTGGCGCCGTCTATTTTGTTTGTTTGCGTTTCCTCGGTCATCAACGGATATTTTCAGGGAATGCAAAATATGCGTTCCACCGGTACCTCTCAGGTTTTGGAGCAGGTTGTAAAATGCACGCTGACCATTTTGTTTGTTGCGCTGGCAGCAGGGGGCAAGCCGGAAACATTAGCGGCGCTGGCCACTTTGGCGACCACGCTTTCTACCATCTCCAGTTTTTGTTATCTGGCCTTTTTTTATCGGAAGCGGAAGGAACGGGTGCCGGCAGCTGCAGGGGGGATGTCCACCGGACAGCTGGCAAAAAATATTTTGCTGATTTCTTTGCCCTTCTCCTTAGGCTCCCTTGTGACGGCGGTGAACCGGCTGATTGATACCGCCACCATCACCCGGGGGATCAAAAGTGCGTTTGCCGGAGGGATCCCGGCGATTTTTGGCGGGGAAGGGGCAGTTCACCCAACAGCGGTGCAGTTAAATCATGAGGCGGTGCGGCTGTCAGGGATGCTTTCTAAGAGCGACACACTGATTAATCTCCCCCTGGCGGTCAACGTTGCACTGGCAACGGTGCTGATCCCGGCTATTACGGCGGCTTTTGTGCGGGGGGATCGGAAGGACGCAAAGGAAAAAATCTCCTTGTCCATGCTCCTTTCCGTGCTGGTGGTTGTGCCTTGCGCCTGCGGTTTTGCAGTGCTGGGTAAGCCCATTTACCGGTTTATTTATCCGGCAGCTTTTCAAGGATATGACCTGCTGCAGCTGAGCGCCGTCTCATTGGTGTTTATGGCGCTGAACCAGACCATGTACGGGGCGCTGCAGGGAATGGGGCGGATTTATTTGCCTGCCGTCAGCCTGAGCGCCGGGTGCGCTGTGAAAATTATTTTAAATATTGTGCTGATCCGGATTCCGTCCGTTCATATTTACGGTGCGGTGATCAGCTCCATCGCCTGCCAGCTCACTTCTTTTTTTATTTGCATTGCGGGGCTGTCCGGCTGTATTTCATTAGATCCGCTGCGCCATTTGGGAAAGCCCCTGATTGCAGGGGGCTGCATGAGCGCAGCTGCTTACGGGATTTATCAAGGGCTGGATTATGCCCTGGGATCTAATTTGATTGCCTTGGCGGTGGCGATGGCGGGCGCAGTGATTGTGTACGGCGGTTTGGTGCTGAGGATGCAGATTTTATGTCCGGAGGAGTATGCCCTGTTGCCGGGAGGCGAAAAATTAAGCAGCCTGTTCGGGAAAAATAGTTGAATTTTATCGAATAATATGGTATAATAAGTGCAAACAAGCGAAGGCAGGAGAGGTTGATTGAAGAGGGTTGGCAGGGTCGTTGCGGCTCACTGCATTTTATGTTCTGTTTTAGCGGTCTGGATCTTCATAGGTCGGTGTCCGGCAAAGATTTTTTTTGGGGGTCCCTGTCCCGGGTGCGGGTTGACCCGGGCTTATCTTGCGGTGCTGCGGCTGGATTTTTCGGCGGCGTTTCGGTATCACCCGCTGTTTCCGGTGGCGGTACCGGCGTTGCTTTACCTGATCCATTTGCCTTGCCTTCCGGTTCGGCTGCCAAGGTGGGCGGAATATGTGACAGGCGGACTTCTTTTGGCGGCATTTTGCGGAGTGTACGGATACCGTATGCTTTATGATCCGATGTTTCGGGCTGAGGGGGGCGTTGGTCTCCTCCGCTTGATCATAAATCAATAAAGGGGGAATACAAATGAAAAAATGCAGTCATTGCGGGCATATGACCGAGGATGGGAATTTTTGTCCGCTGTGCGGGGGAACTTTAGCGGAGGATACAGTGCAGCAGGCAGTGCCTGTAACGCCGGCGGCACCAAGCTATTATCCGCCTCGGCAGCAATCGGAGGAAATCAGCGTTGGCAACTGGATGCTGACCATGCTGCTGACCATTATTCCTTGCGTAAATCTGGTGATGCTGCTTGTATGGGCCTTTGGCGGGAATACGCCGAAATCAAAGGCAAACTGGGCAAAGGCACAGCTGATTTGGGCGTTGATCGGAATCGGCATTTCTGTGATTGTATGGCTCATTGTGGTTGCAACGGCCGGATCGCTGTTTTATTATCTGTAAAAAAGAAGGCTTTATGGCAGCGCAGGCTCCATTGGAGCAGTATACTGAATTTGCTTTTCATGCGGGGTCAGTCAGATAGTCGAGAAAATCGGTTAGCTGCAAACAAGTGAAAAACAAACGGCATCCAACTTTTTTTGAGTTGGATGCCGTTTTTCTTATTTTTTTCGATATTCCTCCTCCGGCAGCAGGTCGGAAAATTTTTCAGACGGACAACGGATTGAGACGCTCGCTGCTGGCGGACGCTCCGGAGAGCTACCGGCTCATAGATGCAATGCTTCAAACGTGCAGCCGGGTTTTTCGCAGCCGGCGCATTCATGTGAGCATGGTCGGAAACCGGCTATGAATATTTGATTGCCCTTCGGGTGAGGCCAACCCGGGGCGAGACGGCAGTCATGTTTGAAATGTTTTCTTACCTAATTAAAATAAAGAACAGTCGGCAGAGCCGGTGGAAAAGCGGATGGGCTTTTCCACCGGTCTTTTTTCATAAAAGAGGTTTCTTCAGCTGCCGACGCTGAAAAAGTCTGATTTTCTCAAGATATCTCTTTTTTTCTCTCTTGTCAGAAAAACGGCGCTGTTATATAATGAAAGTATCAATACATTATAGGAGGGAATACCCATGAAAAAAACCATTCTTTCGATCCTGTGCATCGGTGCCATGCTGCTTTCTCAGCTGACCGCCCTTGCAGCAGACCCGGTGGAAACGGTTCTGTATGAAAATCCGTTTGCTTCCGGTTATGCCTTTGGCGCAAACGCCAGCTATTTAGGGCTGCGGCGGAGCGCAGCAATCGCACAAGGGGAAAACACCCGTTACAATTTAAGCCAGTTTGCAGTTGGCTTAGGAACGGAAACCACCTTTGCTGCCTGGAAATCCTATAATTATCCGGATGCACAGCAAAAGGACAGCAACGGCTATGACTTAGCCAATGCGAATGAAAAGAACTTCTACTATACCGGGAATGTGAACGATGCACTGATCGCATTGCTGCCGACGCAAACCTTCCCCAACTGGCCTTTGGCGGTGGAAATCAACACCCCCAATACCGGCAGTGAGGGAGAGCGGCGCATTACTCCCACCACCTGGGACGATGTGGCGCATAAGGCGACCATCAGCCTGAACCATCCTGCCCGCTGGAGCGGCTCCAAGCCGGATATTTTCACTTATCTGATCCCTGTGACCGCAGCGGGCGGGGATGTAAGCGTTGCTCCGACGGCGGCTGACAGCTTTACGGCGGAGGGGATCATTTCCCATCCTTACTATGCCGCTGACATGGGCATTGCTGTGCTGGCAAGAAATGAGGACGGAGAGGTCTGCACCCTGTACGATCTGCCTGCCAAGGCGGACACGGAGCGGTTCTTGCATTTTAAAGTGACCACCTCCTGGGACAGCGCAGGGGTTGCTTCTTACGTAATCGCTACCCATCAGCAGGATGGAGTAACGGTGGATACCTATGCCGCATTCAGCGGAAGCGATCTGGAAACAGTCAGCGAAAAAACCGCATATCCTGCCTCCTTCCAAGGGAAGGCAATTACCGTGTTTACCGCTTATTATGACAAACGCCCCACCGGCAGCAATTATATAGACGGAAACGGCAAAACCGGTCTGACTCTTTATGATATGACCGTGAAAAGCTACCGTCTGCCTGAGGTGTTCCATAACGTGACTGTGGCTCTGACGGCAGAGGAGGGAGCCTCCGGTACTGTGACCTATCAGGGTAACTCTGTAACAAACGGGCAGACACTGTCTGTGAAGGAAGGAACCGATCTGGTTCTGACCGTAACCCCCGCTGAGGGGAGCCGGTATACCGTAACGGCAGACGGACAGACCATTGAGCAGGGCGCCTCGGAAAAGACGGTTACCCTTTCCAACATTACCGGTGCAAAAAATGTGACCGTTGCCTTTGCCAAGCGTGCGGCGGAAAAACCTACCCTGGCAGCAGATCCTTACGTGGTGAAAACGGCGGATCAGCGGCAGTGGACCATGTATGCGAAGCCCGCTCCCGGCTACGGTTATACTGTCAGCAATTTTGGAGTAAAATTAAACGAGAAAAATGGGGACGGTTCCGCTTTGTCTCTTCCTATGTGCAATGCTGACGGAACCCCGGCAACTGCCCTGGTGCAGTTCGGCGTTTGCGTATACGGCGCCGGTCTGGAAGCGGGGAAAACCTATCAGATGACCCCCTATATTTCCTGCACGGACGATACGCAGGTAACCGGAGAGGTAAAAGAATTTACAGTGGAGGACTGACCCCATGAAAAGACAGATTTGTTTCCTATTAGCAGTGCTTTTATGCCTGTGCAGCCTGTCGGTTGCTGCGGCCGGGATCACCGTTTCCGGAGATCCGGTTGAAGGCAGCCTGCTGACCGCCCAAGGCGGAGCGGAAGGCGGCAGCTATCAATGGCAGCGGCTGGAAAGCTTACCGGATCTGGAGGCGGATTCGGTCAGCTTTTATGAAATCAAAAGCATGACCCAAGGGGAGTTTGCCGGTACGGCAGTAAACCGGGAACGGTGGACGGATCTCCCCGGCGCAGTGGGTGCGACCTATACTCCCACCGCAGCGGACAAGCAGGTGCGGGTGGTTTATACTGCCCCTGACGGGACGAAATCGATCTCTGACCCGATGGAAATTATCGCTTTGGCGGATCGGGTTATGACCTATTATATTGCTCCTAACGGGAAGGATACTAACAACGGCTCCAAGGATGCGCCCTTTGCTACCTTAGAAGCCGCCCGGGACGCCATCCGTGCCCAGCGGCAGACGGAAGCGGGCAAGAAAAAGCAGGCAGTGGTTTATCTGCGGGGCGGGGTGTATCGGCGCACGCAGCCCTTTACCCTGACAGGCGCGGACGCTGCGGGGGAATCCACCGTATACCGGAATTATCCGGGTGAGGAGCCGATTCTTTCCGGTGTGCAAACCGTTTCCCTGTCCGGCTTTACGGCAGCGGCGGGAGAAGCCGCAGAGGCGCTCCCCACCCAGGACGCACGGCTGCATGTCATTGCAGGGCGGGTAGAGAATTTCCCGTCTGTGACGGTGGACGACCCCTATTA
>CAKSSZ010000124.1 GCA_934489915.1 uncultured Clostridia bacterium
TGAAAGCATTTTATATCCTGCCCGCCGATATCAATAATAAAATCTACCTGAGGATCAAACCGTTTGGCAGCGGTATAATGCGCCACTGTTTCCACCACGCCGTAATCGATCCCAAAGGCATTTTTAATCAAATCTTCGCCGTACCCAGTGCAGCTGGAACCGGCAATTTGCACCCGGTCGCCGCAGCGCTGATAAATCTCCAGCAATGCCTCCCGCACAATGGGAAGAGGATTTCCTAAATTAGAACAATATTTACTGTAAAGCACCCGGTCATCCCGGTCGATCAGCACAATTTTTGTCGTTGTACTGCCTGCGTCAATTCCCAAATAAGCCTTGCCTTGATAGGAGGCAAGGTCTCCCTGCGGGACTGTTTCAGCCCCATGTCTTTTTTGAAAGCTCTGATATTCCAGCTCTGATTCAAACAGAGGCTTCAATCCCCCCGTTAATTCCCCCGCAAAATTCAGCCCGGTCAGCACCCGCACCAGCTGTTCGTAAGAATATTCCTGCTCCGTATTTTCCGCACAGCAGGCACAGGACAACGCTACAAAATGCTCTCCGTTTTGAGGAAACACCGCCATATCATCCGAAAGCTGCAGCGTTTCCGTAAACCGCCGTCTCAGCTCCGGCAAAAAGGCCAAAGGCCCGCCTAAAAACAGCACTCGTCCCGTAATCGGCCGTCCTTGCGCCAAACCGGAAATGGTCTGACCCACCACCGCCTGAAAAATACTGGCTGCCACATCTTCCTTTGCCGCCCCCTGGTTGAGCAGCGCCTGAATGTCTGTCTTGGCAAACACACCGCATCGGGAAGCAATGGGATAAATGGTCGTATGCTGCTCGGCAAGCCGATTCATCTGAGCGGGCGTCACATCCAATAAAGTAGCCATCTGATCAATAAAGGCGCCTGTTCCGCCGGCACAGGTACTGTTCATCCGTTCCTCCGGTACGCCTTTTAAAAAGATGATTTTCGCATCCTCGCCCCCCAGCTCAATCACCACTTCAGTCTGGGGATAAAAACGCTTCACCCCTTCTGCAGTCGCAAACACCTCCTGCACAAAAGGAATTCCGCTTTGTCCTGTAATTCCCAGCCCTGCCGATCCGGTAATCGCCACCTTGATTGATTCGCCCTTCAGGTAGCTGCCCAGCTCTTCTATTTTATTTTGCAGCACCTGTCGGATATTGGACAAATGCCGCTCATAGCTCTGATATATAATCCGATTCTGTCCGTCTAAAATCACTGCTTTTAACGTAGTTGAACCAATATCAATGCCCAGCTTCATACTCATATCAGTCACATTCCTTCGACAAAATTCAACAATCCCAATAATACCAGTATAGTACAAAATGTCCCGTTCGTCAAGCAATACAGCCGTAAAAACTTTGTTAAGAAATTCAGTTCCGAAACCGCTTCCCGCTGCATACTGTGGAAGAGAATACAACATAAGCCGGAAAACGCCAAAACAGGAGTACGGATTTTCTTTTCCGGTGAAGAAAGGTGGAACCAAGCTATGAAGCACAACCGCTTATCCCGGCTACGGCCGGGGCAAATAGCCCGTATTGATTTCGTGCCGGCCACCTCCCCGATTTTCCAACGCTTGCTTGATTTAGGGCTGGTGCGTCATACCAAAATAGAATGTGTACAAACGGCTCCGGGGGGAGATCCCTCCGCCTATCTGATTCGCGGAACCGTCATTGCCCTCCGCCGGGAGGACGCCCATCAAATCCAGATTTTAATGGAAGAACAAGGAGGTCACTATGGGACTGACCAGTCAATCCACCGGCAACTGCGCCGGAAAACAAGCGCTTCGGATTGAGCGCTCCTGTCCTGAGGAAATTATTGTCGCTCTGGGCGGAAACCCCAATGTGGGAAAATCCACCGTTTTTAATCAACTCACCGGACTGCGCCAGCATACCGGAAACTGGCCGGGTAAGACTGTTTCCAATGCGATCGGCCGATATGAATATCATGGCCGCCCCTATTTGCTGGTAGATATCCCCGGCACTTATTCCCTATCCGCAAGCTCCGCAGAGGAGGAGATCGCAAGGGATTTTTTATGCTTCGGAGGGGCGGACGTTACCGTAATTGTAGCTGACGCAACCTGCCTGGAACGGAGCTTACATTTTATATTACAGGTACGGGAGGCAGTTCCCGCCCTGGTAGTTTGCGTTAATTTAATGGATGAGGCAGCAAAAAAAGGGATCACGATAGATTTATCCCGCCTGTCCGCCTTGTTGGGCGTTCCTGTGGTAGGTACAAGCGCCAGAAGCAGGCAAGGGCTGGACGAATTCATGCAAGCTGTCGCCCAAGCCGTCACCTCTCCTTCCCGTCCTCAGCCAATTGCTTATCCTGAATCGGTTATTACAGCCGCAAAAGTCTGGGAAGAGCAGCTTGCCCCCATGCTCCCAACCTCCCTTTCTCCTTTTTGGGCAGCTGTGCATTTAATGGGAGGGGAGCCGGGTGTGCGCACCTCCTTGGCAGCTCATACCCAATTGCAGCCGGAACAATTCCCTCCTCGGCCGGAGCTGCAGGAGGAAATTTCCGTCGCGCCGATCCACCAGGCGGAAGCGCTCTACCACCAATGTGTCACCTTGAAAAACAAAGGTTATTACAAAAAGGATCGGATACTGGATCGGATTTTAACCTCTCGGGTCACCGGTATCCCGACCATGCTTCTACTGTTGGGTATCATATTCTGGATCACCATGAAAGGCGCTAACTTGCCTTCTGCATGGCTTTCCAAGGTATTATTCAGCCTGGAAGATCCCCTCTCTCATCTTCTCGCACCTCTTCCCGGCTGGCTCCACGGGCTATTGTTAGACGGCGTTTTCCGCACCTTGGCATGGGTTGTTTCTGTAATGCTGCCCCCCATGGCAATTTTTTTCCCGCTATTTACTCTGCTGGAAGACTCGGGATATCTGCCCCGCATTGCCTTCAACCTGGATCACCTGTTTTGCAAGGCAAAAGCTCATGGCAAACAGAGCCTGACAATGTGCATGAGTTTGGGGTGTAATGCCTGCGGCGTCATTGGCTGCCGAATCATTGATTCCCCCCGGGAGCGGCTGATTGCTATTTTAACGAACAGCCTTGTCCCCTGCAACGGAAAGCTCCCCACCCTCACCGCATTAATTCTGATGTTTTTTGCCGGAGCATGGCCGACAGGGATTCCTGCTTTAATGCTTTCCGGCGCCTTATTGCTCAGCGTCTGCATGACGCTGCTGATTTCTCGGTTGTTATCGGAAACAGTGTTAAGCGGAATGCCCTCATCCTTCGTACTGGAACTGCCTCCTTATCGCCGCCCCCAATTCGGTCAGGTCATTCTTCGCTCGATATTGGATCGAACCCTGTTTGTATTAGGGCGTGCCGCCGTCATTGCCGCACCGGCAGGCGCAGTCATTTGGATTTTGGCAAATGTAACGATCGGTGATGCAAGTCTGCTCCGCCACTGTACCGATTTTTTGGATCCTGCCGCTCGGTGGTTTGGGGTTGACGGGGTAATTTTTCTGGCCTTTTTGTTGGGATTCCCAGCCAATGAAATCGTCGTTCCTATTATGTTGATGAGTTACTTAGCCGCCGGTAAAATGGTGGAATACGAATCTCTCGTACAGTTAAAATCCTTGCTCATTGAAAACCACTGGACGATCCAAACCGCCCTTTGCACTTTGATCCTTTGCCTGTTTCACTTCCCTTGCGGTACCACTTGTCAAACCATTTACAGGGAAACAAAAAGCCTTCGTTGGACCGCATTTGCCATTTTGCTCCCCACCGTGGTTGGCCTGTTGCTTTGCTTTATTATTTCTCTTTTGTTTCGTCTCATCACTTGACAAATAAGGAAAGAAATGATATGATAGTGGGCGATCTCGATAAAAAATAAAGGCGGAATCACCCATGCAAATACAGCTTTCTGATCATTTCACCTACCGTAAATTACTTCGTTTCACCCTGCCTTCCGTATTAATGATGATTTTTACCTCAATTTACGGTGTAGTAGATGGATTCTTCGTATCCAATTTCGTGGGAAAAACTCCCTTTGCAGCAGTCAATTTTATTATGCCTGTGCTCATGATCTGCGGCGCATGGGGCACCATGCTCGGCACCGGTGGAAGCGCCTTAGTTGCCAAAACACTGGGAGAAGGAAAGCAGGAGACAGCCAACCGACTCTTCTCCCTATTTGTTTTTTTAACAATTGCCTTGGGCATTGTAGTCGGATTGCCCTCCCTGTTTTTTCTCCGCCCGATTGCTGCCGCCTTAGGAGCAGAAGGAGAAATGCTGGAACATTGTGTAACCTACGGCCGGATTATTTTGCTTGCGCTGCCGGTGCTTATGCTCCAGTATGAATTTCAAAGTTTTTTTGTTACCGCACAAAAACCGCAGTTGGGGCTTTATGTCACCTTGGCGGCAGGCTGTACCAACATGGTGCTGGACGCATTGTTGGTTGCAGTTTTCCGCCTGGGAGTTGCTGGCGCTGCTGCCGCAACCGCTATCAGTCAAGCTATTGGCGGGCTAGTTCCTTTGATTTATTTTGCACGGCACAACACCAGCTTGCTTCATTTAACATGCCCCCGTATGGATGGACACGCAATATTAAAAGCCAGCACCAACGGATCCTCGGAATTTCTTTCCGGAGTCTCCATGTCGCTGGTAAGCATGCTCTACAACTTTCAGCTGATGAAATACAACGGAGAAAACGGCGTTGCAGCTTATGGCACCCTGATGTATGTTATGATGATTTTTATTGCTGTTTTTCTGGGTTATTCCATTGGCTCTGCCCCGATTATCAGCTTCCATTTTGGTGCCGGACACAAAGACGAGCTGCACAGCATTTTCAAAAAAAGCCTGGTATTGATCGGAATTTCTTCCGTAATAATGTTTCTGGCAGGAGAACTGTTGGCGCGGCCTCTTTCTCACCTGTTTGTAGGATATGATCCGAAGCTGTTTTCAATTACACTGCGGGGATTTTTTTTGTTTTCTTTTTCCTTTTTATTTGCAGGTCTCCCCATTTTCGGTTCGGCATTCTTTACAGCATTAAACGACGGTTTTACCTCTGCCTTAATCTCTTTTCTGCGCACTGTTGTATTCCAGACCGCTGCTGTGCTGCTACTCCCTCTCATCTGGCAGCTGGACGGTATCTGGGCATCCATGATTGTGGCTGAAT
>CAKSSZ010000125.1 GCA_934489915.1 uncultured Clostridia bacterium
ATCCACATCCATCTGAATGCCGAACAGCAAATCGGACTTATCCTGTTCGCTCAGATAAATCTGCTGCAATACCTTGTTGGGAAAGCTCATGCTTTTCCGGTTGGACAGTTCGCCGCCTACAATGACCCGGCAGATCACATCTGTTTCGGTTTTTTCCATGGCTTCCAAAATGATCAGGCCGTTGTTCAGTAACACCCGATCGCCGATGTTTAATTCCTGAATCATATTTTTATAGGAAACGGAAACCCGCTCCTCAGTTCCTTCCACTTCCTCAGAGGTGAGGGCAAACTGTGCGCCGTCCTGCAAGTGAACCGCGCCGTTTTGAAAGGTTTTAATCCGGTATTCCGGCCCTTTTGTGTCCAGCAGCATAGCGGCGGGGAGACCAAGCTCATCCCGTACGCTTTTGAACAGCTCCATCCGCTCCCGGTGCTCCTCGTGAGTGCCGTGGGAAAAATTAAATCGGGCTACATTCATGCCGGACAGCATCATTTGCTTTAAAATTTCCCGATCGCTGCAGGCAGGCCCCATGGTGCAAATAATTTTTGTTTTCTTCATGCTTTCTTACTTCCTTCTCCATTTTTCTTCTACTATTATTATAGTATAAACCAAAAAGAAAATCAATTGACGACAATATAAAAAAATTTTTCCGTAAGTTTCGGGAAACCTTGCTCATTTCACAAGATTTTGCCAAAACGTGTTAAGAATCCGTAAATTTTGAACTTTTTTTCTTTTTTTTAAAAAAAGTATTGCAATTTCAGATTGTTTATGCTATAATGAGGGAAAGAAACAATAAAACAGTATGCTTTAATGGAGGCATGGTGCTTTAGGTGAGAGAAAGAGGTGAATTCCATTGAAACAGGGAATACATCCCGACTATGAGCCGACAACGATTACCTGCGCTTGCGGTGAGGTGATTGAAACGGGTTCTACAAAGAAGAATATTCGTGTTGAAATTTGTTCTAAGTGTCATCCGTTCTTTACTGGAAAGCAGAAGTTGGTAGATACCGGCGGCAGAGTTGACAAATTCAGAAGAAAGTATAACTTAACCGAACAGAAATAGTTTGCATTCGCAAATCATCAAAGCCGTCTTTGCATTCCAAAGACGGCTTGTTCGCTTAAATCGGGTAGAGAAGGGAGAATGGTTTGAAGAAAATCGTTTTACTTTGTATTTGCGTGCTTGTATGCCTGAATTGTTTGCCGGTGATGTGCGCATCCCCTGCGGTTGTTTCGTTATATGTGTCGCCTGAGAACGGGAACGACCGGTACAGCGGATCGGAGCAATACCCGTTTGCTACCTTGGAAAAAGCAGTACGGACAGCCCAGCTTTTGGAGGAAAAAACAATGATTTACCTGCGGGAAGGTGTGTACCCGGGCGGGCTTTTGCTGGATCAGTCTGCCAACCGCCTGGTGCTGCGCAGCTATCCGGGGGAACGGGTGGAATTCCAGACCTCCTCCGGTCGGCCGGCGTTGTCGCTGAACGGGTGCAGCCGGGTTTCGGTGCAGGGGATTGCCTTTTCCGGCGGAAGCGGTGCAGTGGTTCGGGACTGTCAGCTTTCGGCGATTTATGACTGTGAATTTTCCAACATGGAGCAGGGCATCCGGGTGGAAGGCGACATCCGGCTGGAGGGGAATGTGATCCGCCGGATCCGGGGCGGCGCACTGACCCTTTCCTCCGGCGTGCGGGAAAGCCTGCAGCCGGGGCAATGTATTGTGACTCATAATACCATTGAGGATTACGGCAAAAATGGCTTGCGTGCGGCGGGCGTTTCTATTTCCGGCGTGGGTGTTGTGTTTTCCCATAACACGGTGCGGGACGCAGCGGGCTGCGCTGTGGAAATTTCCGGGAATGAACACCGGGTGCAGAATAATGCCTTTGAACGGATCGACGCAGCGGGTGCCGTTTGTACTCAGGGGAATGTGGCCAGCCGCGGGACGGAAATCCGGAATAATCGGTTTACCGACTGTACCGAGACCGGAATTGTCCTGAATGAATTTTCTTCCGGCATTACCATGGTGGGCAACGTGTTCTATCGGCTGAACCGGGCGGCACAGATTTTAGGCGGGAGAAACCATACCTTTCAAGAGAACGTTAGTATCTCATGCGGCGCCTCTCTTTCTATTGAAAAAGAGGCGTTTCCTTATGAAAAGCGGCAGCAGCTGCGGGAACAGCTGGATCGCCTGCCCAATCAGGAGCTTTGGCTGGAACGGTATCCGGAATTAAAGAATTTAATGAAGGATCAGCCGGGCTTGCCGAAATACAATCGGGTAAGCGGGAATTATGTATTTGAAACGCCGGTTTCCGTCATTGCCGATGCGGCAGTGCAAAACGGTGAAATCGGCAGCGATACGGTTTTGCAGGACAAGGGAGTGTTTGCGGATTTTGACGCAGGGGATTTTACCCTGGAGGGCGGCCCGGACTGTACCCGGATGGGAAGCCGGCAGGAGGAGCTGCAGGCACAGCTGGCCGGATGTATTGTGCTGAAGGTGGATCGGTGGCTTGCATTGAATCACGGCGCTGCTGAGGCGGTGGACGCTGACAATCATAAGGTGACCCCGGCAGTACGGCAGGATCGCACCCTGGTGCCTGTTCGTTTTGTGGCAGAGCAGCTGGGCGCAACTGTCACCTGGAACGGCGCTGCTGAAACAGTTCTGGTGAAAAAGGGGAAAGATGAGCTGCTGCTGACCATCGGGAGTAAGACCGTGCGGCATAACGGTGAGCAAAAGGAATTGGACGTGGCTCCCGTGGTGGAACAGTCTCGCACGCTGGTGCCTCTGCGTGCCATTGCGGAGGGGCTGAGCATGGAAGTGTCCTGGGACGACGCCGGATGGATCACCATTGGAGAGCAGCCGGCAGAGTGGAAGGACGAGTTTATGCGGGGTGCATTGGATCGTATTTATCAAATAGAATTTTAATGAAAAAAGTAATTGACATTTTTTTCAACCTGTGATAAAATATGAATGAAGGCAAAGGGAGACTTGCAAAAATGTTTCGCAAGATACAGGAAATTTTGGAGGAACACAAGCAGAAAATCGAAAATGTTTCTTGGACAAAATGGGTATTTAGCGCAATTTTTTTGATTGCCGCACTGATCTTTTGCGTGGTGGTCGGCGTGGGCAGACATCAGCTGTTGGGAACGAAAGAATTGGTTTCCGTTCAGGATCAGGCTTCAGAAGAACCTGGGAAAACGGTGACTGTGGACGTGAAAGGAGCGGTTGCTTCTCCCGGGATTTATTCTTTGCCGTCAGGCAGCCGTGTGCAGGACGTTATCGAGGCGGCCGGAGGCTTTTTAGACGAAGCGGATTCGGCGCAGCTGAATTTGGCAAAAAAGCTTTCGGATGAAGATATGGTTGTGGTAAATCACAAGGACACAGAAGCCGGCGCTGAAGAGAGCGGAGCGGACAGCGGCCTGTTGGATTTGAATACCGCCGGGGCGGAGGATCTGGAGAAGCTGCCCGGCATCGGTCCCGTATTGTCAGAAAGAATTGTAGAGTATCGGGAAAATAACGGGAATTTTCAATCCACGGAGGATTTGTTGTATGTGCCGGGGATCGGGAGTAATTTATTTGATGAGATACAGAATCTGATCACAGTGTGATGGAAAGGGATGAAGAAATGAAGGACGAGCAAGAAAATATGAAAGCAATGGCATACCTTGCCCACGATTTTTGCAGTCCGCTCAATGCTTGTGCGGCAGCGCTGCAGATGATGCGCATGATCGAGGAGAATCCGTCTGCAGAATGGGAAAAGTATTATCGGATGATTTCTCATAACTTACATCAGATGGTGCGAATTACCGACCAGTATACCAGTTATTATCGGTTGGCTCACCAGGATTTGTCCATGACCTCCAGAATTGTGAATATTTCAGATTTTTTGTTTCAGATTCACGAGGGCATTCAGGAATGCTTTTCAGAGGACGTTTTGCAGATGAAGCTGGACGCAGCGGTCGGGTGCCTGGCAGTGGTGGATGTCTGCCTGCTGGAACAGGCATTTTGGAATTTGATCACCAACAGCGTTCAGGCAACCAAGGAGCGGCCTTGTAAAATAAACGTATCGGTGTCCTGCAGGGAGGAGTATGTGGTTCTCTCGGTGCAGGATTTTGGCTGCGGTATTGAGCCGGACAAGCAGGAGAAGATTTTTACCCCCTCCTATCAGACCGGGGTATTCCGCAAAGGCGCCGGGCTGGGACTGCCCCTGGTGCGTGAAATTATGGATCGGCACCACGGACGGGTAACGCTGGAGAGCCGCCCCGGAAAGGGCAGCACCTTTTCGCTGTGGTTCCCCCAGGCGGCTAAGGTAGAAGGCGGCGAAAAGCGGTTGAGACAGCGGGGGATTGCGGTAGATTACTGCAATAAGGCACAAACGGAGTTAGGGGATTTTTTGGCTTGACAGGCAGGCGCGGTTTGTGGTATAATAAAGATTGAAACGAAGAGGTTTGCAAAAAAATCTCTTCTTTTTTTAACACTGTAATATTTTGTAATTTACAATAGGAAGGATGAGATGCAAATGGGGCTGACCTTAACGGAAAAAATCTTAAAAGCGCATGTGGTGGACGGCGTCTTTGAAAAGGGAGCGGAAATCGGGCTGCGGATTGACCAAACCCTAACCCAGGACGCAACCGGCACCATGGCATATCTGGAATTTGAGGCAATGGGGATTCCACGGGTAAAAACGGAGCGTTCTGTGGCGTATATTGATCATAACACGCTGCAATCCGGATTTGAAAATGCGGATGATCACCGCTTTATCGGATCCGTTGCCAAAAAACACGGGATTTATTTTTCCCGTCCCGGAAACGGCATTTGCCATCAGGTGCATTTGGAACGGTTCGGGATTCCCGGGAAAACGCTGATCGGCTCTGACTCTCATACCCCCACCGGCGGCGGTCTTGGTATGCTTGCTATGGGCGCCGGCGGGCTGGATGTTGCGGTTGCTATGGGCGGCGGCGCTTATTATATTACTTACCCGCAGGTGGTGAAGGTGGAGCTGACAGGCGCTCTGCGCCCCTGGGTGGCGGCAAAGGACGTGATTTTGGAGCTGCTGCGCCGCCTGACCGTCAAGGGCG
>CAKSSZ010000126.1 GCA_934489915.1 uncultured Clostridia bacterium
TTGCGGCAAGAGTTTCCAGCGACAGCGCTATCGTCCCCGTCAAGGCGAGATTTTTTATCTATGACAGTGACGGAAATGAAAAATTTGCGCTGGACGGCAGAAGCGGCTATCAAACCCGTTATGAAACAAACGGAAATGAGCTGACGGCATATCTCAGCTTTAACCCCAGCATGGATATGCAAATCGGCTATAAGATTTATGTGCAGTTTGCAGATCAGAATGGGGAATGGACTAATTTAATTGATTTAGGCTACTATTTCTCCACAAAGCTGAATCTGGCGGAATTTATCTTTCCGATGATCGGAAGCTCTTCCCTGGAGGATACGGTCACAAGCGGATTTGTGGCAGATATTATCGGCAATCCTTTGGGAGATATGGATTTGGGCGGCATCAGCGGATTTGAAGAAAACAGCTATGCCTACACGCCCTCCGGGATTAATAAAAAGGATGCGCAGAATTATACCTGGCAGAAAACCGATTATAGCTTTGGTTGGTCCAACACCTTCTATCAGAGGAGAACGACTACCAGCGCAGAACGGGATGACGCCAAGCTCAAGGACTACATGAAAAAGATTTACGACGGTAAGAGCAAGGGCGCAGCGCCTCCTAAACCGAGCAAATATGCGACCAAGAGCAGATTTAAATGGTCTATTACCCCCAGCGTCGGCTTTAACCTGACCCTCTCCACCAGACGGGACGGAAAAACCTACTTTGAAGATCTGGTCTTTTATGCAAAGGTAGATTTTGAGGTAAGTGGCAGCCAGCAGATTCAGCTGCCGATCGGGATCAGTATTCTGATCAAGGGCGGACTGAGCGGAGATGTTGCAGGGATTTACCATATGTATGTGGACTATCAGGACAGCTATGAAACGGAAGACGCAGTAGAGTATTCCTCCGAGACGTTCGGCATATTCAAGAAATTTACCAACTCTGTCAGACGGGAGGGGTACATCTTCCTCAATCCTAAGGTTTCGGTTGCATTGGGCGTTGGATATGGGGTTGTCTTTGTAACCGGTAATGCGTCCTTTGATTTCGATATGGATTTCCAATTCACCGAGATCGGGACCAATGCCTACGGGGATATTACCATAGATTTAGGCTGGGGTATTCAGCTGTTTAACTTTGAGGTTTATTCCAAATCCTTGGCGAATGAGACCTTTAAGCTGTTTAACACCGATGGCACGGACGGACATATTGATTTTGACTATGGAACCAATTCACTTTCCATGCTGTCCATTGAAGACTTTTTCTCGGCAAACGAGGATGATGATCTTGTGATGGATCAGCCTACCTCCAGAGAATATTTGAATCAGCGGGGCGATTGGCTCGGGGAAAGCGGCAACGAGTACGCATTACTGGCGCTGAACGCATCAGAGGGAACGAAAGAAACCACGCTGCTGGAAGGAATGAATGAAAATCCGCAAATCAAGCTTGCCAACCTGGGGAACGGGAAGGTTTTGATGGTACTTATCTATGATGACGGTGAAAGAAGCGCCGTGAACAAAAGAACCGCCTACTATTCCATATACAGCAGTGACAGGTGGAGCGTGCCGGGGATTCTCGATGATGACGGCACCTTGGATGACTACCCGAATCTGACCGATTTGGGGGACGGAAGAATTTTAATTACCTGGTCGTCTGCAGATGTTGTTTTACCGGATGGGGCAACCGTTGAGGACGCTATGAAGTCGATGAACATCAAGGCAAGATTTCTTGATAAAGAGACTCTGCAGATGAGCGACGTCATGCAGGTCACGAAAACCACCGAGGGCGACTATTGCGCCGACACCATGGCAAATGCGGCATATGACGCCGATACCGGCAGACTGATTTTGTATTATACAAAAACAGAGTATGAAGATTTGGAAAAGGTGCCGGATTTATCGAAGGCGTACTCCGCCAACGCTTATCTGTTCTATGAAAACGGAAAGTGGAGCGATGCCGCCGATTACACAGTCGAAGAGCTTAAGGAAATTAAGCAAAGCGCAATTGACCGGTACCGCGCTGTGGATGAAGATCAAGACGGAAAGCCGGATTATACCGAAGAACAGATTGAAGAATTGGCAGAAGCGTACACAGAGCAATATAAAAAGGACTGGTACGGTCAGCGGTTCCTAGATGTGAGAACCAACAAGGACGGCGCATTGCCGAGAGTGATTGATACCACCTCTATCCATTACAACGGACTTGGACTGTTTGCTTGGACGGTGGATTGGGACAAAAACCTGGATACCTTAAACGACCGGGATGTCTTTATGCAGATCTACAACTTTGCAGAAAACCGGTTTACTCATATCATTCGGGTGACCACGGAAAGCGCTGCTTATACCACGCCAAAGTTTGCCCGTTCCAATAACGGCACATATCTCTTCTTTGGAGAAACCAAGGCGGAAAGCGGAACAGAGGGTGAAACCCAGCTTGCAGAGCACGGCGCCATTCGGTACCTTGACGTAAGCGATCTGGTGAAAAACGGAAAGTATACCAAGCTGACCGACGGTAACAGCGAGTACTATATCTTCCAATATAAACGGGACGCTTATGTGTATGACGCAGACAGTAATTCAGAAACACTGGAAACCGAAACAGTACTTGCCGAACCGAAATTTGCCGCTGCGTGCGACAACCCTATGGATTATGACGTGAAGGTGTCCGAAGACGGACAGATGTACCTGTTCTGGACAGACGCACAAGACGGCGCAAGACAGATTATGACCGCTTTGTATAACGGTTCAGATGAAAATGATGACGACGAAGCACTGGGAGAAAACAAACAGGATGCAGATTTGTCCGCCAATATGTGGAGCGAGCCGGTCATGCTCACCGATGTACAGAAAGGATTCTTCTATGCAGCAATCGGGGCAACGGCAGTAAACGGCGATTTAATTGTAGCCGATCAAAAGGGCGAATATGCTAATAAGGGACACGAGGCATTGGTGTATCAGGTTCACACGCCTTATGCAAAGGTTAAGGCGACATCGGTCGAGCTGTTGAATGAATTGCCGCAGCCCTCCTCAACTGTTACCCTTCGGGCAACTGTGAAAAATGAAGGCTTGCTGAAGCAGGATGCGTCAGAGGAAAAGCCAATTCCGGTTACTTTTACCGTGAACGGAGAAAATCCTGTGACCGTACAGATTACCAAGCCGATTCCCGGCGGAACTGCGGTCAATGTGGAGTGCAGCGTAACACTGCCGGAGGATCTTTCCAATGTGGAGTTTGCGGCATTTACAAGCGACGCCGATAAAGTCATTACAAAGCTGGAACAAAAGAGCGATGTGAAGCTGGCAGACAGCAAGCTGGAGCGTACGCTGGCAGACGGATATCACCCGGAAACGGTGGTTTACAGCGCAACGCTGCAAAATGACGGGAATGCCGATCTGTCCGAGCTTTCTCTGAAGGCGACAGTAGGAAAGAGCGAGGTGGGCAGCATTTCCATCGGAACGCTTAGCGCAAATGAAATGAAAAAAACGAAGATGGAGCTTTCGATTCCGGACAACGCCTATGAGCTGAACCAGGATGGCGTTGGTACGGCGAAGGTAAGCGTCGACCTCATGGCAAACGGCGAGAAAATAACAGGATATGAAGGTACGGTTCAAAAAACCTTCAGCATGGAGGCGATCGAGGCGCTTTCTAAGGTGAAGGATGTAAAGTTTGAGAACGACGGAACATATTCTATGAAGGTAGCAGATAAGAAAGACATTCAGCCGACCATTCAGGGCGTGGATGAAAATTCCCTGATGGTTCAGTGGCTGGAAAGCTCCGACAGCGAGGTTGCTCACATCAATTATGATAATATGATTGTAGCTGACGGCAAGGGTACGGCAACGCTGACAGGGATTCTGGTTCCCGGTGAGGAAAAGATCGACTTTACTTCCGGGACGGCGCAAAAGACAGATTGGCAGGAGCTGATTCCTTCCGACAAGCTGATTACCGTTACCGCAACCGTCAATGTGACAGGCACAAATAACGGCAGCCACAGCACCGGCGGCGGTTCTTCTTCCACAACGAAATACACCCTGACCTTCCATGCCGACAACGGCAGCGAGCCGGGCACGATGAAGGTGAACAAAAACGATACCGTTGCAAATCTTCCCGTTCCTACCAAGGAGGGATATACCTTTGAAGGCTGGTATTCCGACAAAGCGTTTACGGTTCCGTTTACCTCTGAAACAAAGGTTACTTCTGACCTTACGCTGTATGCAAAATGGAAGGAAAACACCAAAACGCCGGAGGAAAACGAACTGCCGTTCCGGGATGTGACAAAGGATGACTGGTTCTATTCTTCTGTCAAATATGCATATGAGAACAAGCTGTTCTCCGGTGTGACAGAGACTGCCTTTGCTCCTTATGATTCCTTGACCCGCGCAATGCTGGTTACTGTTCTTTGGAGAGCAGAAGGTATGCCCGAGACAGATACCCCGGTATTGTTTGACGATATTGACCCGGAGGGCTATTATGCAAAGGCGTTGCGCTGGGCGGTCAGCGAGGAGATTGCAGCGGGAATGTCCGATACGGAATTTGCCCCGAATGATCCTATTACCAGAGAGCAGATTGCAGCGATTATGTTCCGTTATGCCAAGCTTAAGGGAAATGCGCCTCAAGGGGCGTGGGCAATTGCTCTGGATTATCAGGATACGGGTGAGATTGCCGATTGGGCGATGGAGTCTGTGATGTTTTGTAAGCTGAAGGGGATTATGCTGGGAGATGACACCAATGCGTTCCGCCCCAAAAATAATGCCACCAGAGCAGAAACGGCGGCAATTGTTCAGCGTTTTTTAGAAAACTTAAAAAATGATGTGAAGGAGGAAAAGTAAATGGCAGACGAAAAGAAAACCTTATCAAAGGAAGAAACATTGAAAGAAAAGGAATTGAATCTGGAGGAACTGAAAGATGTTTCCGGCGGCGCCCTGAAAGACGTTGTCTTTACCAAAACATCTGATATTTCCTTAGATACCAAAAATAAGATTGGGTAAATCGGGAAAGGAAAGCATAAAGCAGGAGCGGCGGCAAAACGAATTCGTTTTGCCGCCGCTCCTTTTGCTGATGTTAAAAATTCCAGGGAAGATA
>CAKSSZ010000127.1 GCA_934489915.1 uncultured Clostridia bacterium
GTGCTGGTCAGCTCCTTGTTGCCCTTCTGATACATAATCTTAATGACCACGTCCTGGCCGTTTTCACCGGATTTCTGAACAGAAGAAGGTTTGATGCCGATGGCGTCCTTCACCAAATCGGAAATCTCGTTGTTATCAAAGCTCTGCCCCAGGCTCGCCGTAACGCTGATACCGCCCTGGAACTCAATGTCCATCACAAAGCCCTGCATAATAATAGATACAATTCCAATCACGATCAAAATAATCGAAATGGCAAAAAACAGTTTTTTCTTCTCAACAATATTAAACATTTGCCTTCCTCCCTTTCGCACCGAATGCACCGGGGCTGGTAATGCCCATGTTCACCAGCTGCTTCAGCAGCAATCTGCTGATGACAATTGCGGTAAACATGCTGACGATAATACCCAAGCCCAGTGTGATAGCAAAGCCCTTGACAGAACCCATGCCGAAGAAATACAGCACAACTGCTGCAATCATGGTGGTGATGTTTGCGTCAATAATTGCCGTTAAGGCTCTGTGGAAGCCTGCGTCAACAGAAGCGCGAACGGTTTTTCCGTTGTTCAGCTCTTCCTTAATCCGTTCAAAAATAACTACGTTTGCGTCTACTGCCATACCGATGCCCAAAATAATACCGGCGATCCCGGACAGGCTCAGGTTGACCTTAAACAAAGCCATCACGATCCCGATCAGGGCAATATAGCCGCACAGAGCGATATCTGCCGCCAGACCGGCAACCCGATAGATCAGCAGCATGAACAGGATGACCAGCAAAACGCCGATCCCGCCTGCCAGCAGGCTGGTGCTCAGCACACGTTCCCCTAAGGTGGGGCCAACGCTCTTTAATTCCACATCCTTCAGGCCGAAGGGCAGCTGACCTGCCTGGATCACGCCTGCCAGATACTTGGCTTCTTCTGCGTCAAACTCGCCGGTAATCACGCATTCGCTGTTGTTGATTTCCTGGCTGACTCTCGGGCTGGAGATTTCTTCATTATCCAGCTTGATGGTGATATAATTCTTATTTTCGGAAGCCCGGGCAGCGGCAGCCGCAGTAGCGGAAGCAAATTTGGAAACTGCCTCATCCTTCCAGACCAGCTTTACATGGTGCTGGCTCACGCCGGTTTCATCCACCGCTTCAAATGCAGCGGAAGCAGATTTTACATCGGACCCTTCCATCACAACGTTACCGTCTGCGTCGGTAAAGGTCAGAACAGCGGTTGCGCCCAGCTTCTGCACAGCCTCCTCCGGATCGGACACAGAGGGGATTTCCACAACGATTCTGTTGTCTCCCTGGCGGGCAACGGTCGCTTCGGTGTAGCCCAGTGTATCCAGACGAGCCTTCAGCATGCTGATGGCGGTGGTCATTTCATTGGCAGAGGGGGTAACGGACGCGCCTTCCTTGTCCATCGCCTCAAATACAATCCGGGAGCCGCCTACCAAATCCAGCCCCTGGCGCACGCCGTAATGGTCATTGCCTTCGCCCAGAACGCCGGAAATGGTTCCCGGAATCCCGATTGCGGCAAAAGCGCACAGCGCAATAATTACTAATGTTGTCAGCGCAAAAATAGCAATACTCTTTTGCTTCAAAATAATTCCTCCTAACTTTTTATCTGATTTTTCGGTTGCACAGCGGGTCAATCTCATGCCCGGGGCGCCATTGCAATCCAGCCAAGCTGATCGTTCGCCGATTTGCTCCGGAAGGGATCCGGCGTCTGTGCCGGGTCTGCCGTGCTAAACACCCGGCTGCCGACCTGCACCGAAGGCACCAGGGCACGGCCGGTCAGCTCATGCCCCACAGCCCAGTCCCCGCCGGACAAAAACACCGCCCGATCCAGCCCTGAGCCGCTTTTCATCCCGGCAGAGGCCTGTCCGCTGACGCACAAAAACAAGCCCCCGGCGTTCGTTGACCGGGCGGGAAAGCCCCGCCCGCCCCAGCCAGAAAGCAAAAGTAAGCATATAATTAAGAAAAATAAAAAGCTTTTTTTGTATCCTCTCATCCTTGCTTGTCCTTTTCTGCGTATATTTTCACAAAACCTTATTTATTATATCATACCTTTCAAAAAAAATCAAGTTTTTCCCTTTATTTTTATCGTTTTTTTTGCGCACGGATCCGGTAGCCCAAATTGATCCCGGCAATGCCGCCCACAGCCCCCGCTAAAAAGCCAAAGCCCACCGCAGCCGCCAGCCCCCAGCAAAGGTAAGCGGTGTTTCCTGCAATGGCGCCCGCCAGCCGCAGCAGCGCCGGGTTCATCGCCCCGCACACGCCGCCGATCAGCCAGCCGTTGGCAGAAACGGAGCGCACCGCCCAAAGACCGGTGCAAAAAATGCCGATCAGGTTTGCCGCCGTAACGAATCCGCCGATCAGCCCCTCCCCCACCGAGGTGCATGTCAAAACCGCCGCAGCCACCAGCAGCAGTGCCGCCGTGACGCCGTACCCCAGCAAAATTCCACTGGCCGCATGCCGCCAGCGCACCTGGATTTTTTTCATAAAAAAACGCCCCCTCTTCCCCATACAATTCTATTTCAACTGTATGGAAAAAGGGGGGCATTTATGACTTTTATTCTTCGCTTGCGCTTTCTGCCTGTTCTGTTGCGTCCTCCTCCGGCTTTTCCTTTCCGGATTTTTCGATGTAGGCAATGGCGTCCCGCCGCATTCTCAGCTTGACCCGATCCGGACCGGTCTCCAGAATAAAATAATCCTCCTTCAACCGAATAATTTTCCCGCAGATCCCGCTGTTGGTGACGATTGTATCGCCGCTTTTCACGCTGTTAAGCATATTCTTTCGTTCCTTTGCCTGCTTTTGCTGCGGACGGATCAGTAAAAAGTACGCAATGGCAATCAGCACGACAAAATAAAGAATGGTTCCCGTTTGTGCCGGCATTGAAATTCACCTCCTCCAAATTGTTCAATACTACTATTATACCTGTTTTTTCATCGTTTGGCAAGAGTTTTTTCAGGATTTATGATATTTTTGATAAATCTGCTCTGCCAATGCAGGGGAAATGCCCTTCACCTGACGCAGCTCCTCCTGCCCGGCCCGTTTTACTGCGGCAGCTGAGCCGAAATGCCGCAGCAGCGCCGTCCGTTTGGCTGCGCCGATCCCGGGGATTTCCTCCAGGGCGGACAGGAGCTGCTTTTTCTTGTGCACCGAACGGTGATAGGTGATGGCGTACCGGTGCACCTCCTCCTGAATTTTTACAAAAAAGCGAAACAGGCGGGACTGCACCCCGAAGGAAAATTCCTCCCTGCCGTTGGTGATCGCCCGGGTGCGGTGCCGGTCGTCCTTCACCATCCCCAGCAGGGGGATGTTCCATCCGTTTTCCCCAAGCATGGCAGACACCGCATTCACATGGCCTGCGCCGCCGTCCAGCAAAATCAGATCCGGCAGAGGGAAAAACTTTGCCGCCTCCGGGGCAAGGGTTCCTCCTTGAATCTGCTCCTGCTCCTCATAGCCGTGGCGCAGCCTGCGGTAAATCACCTCGCAGGTGGAGGCATAATCGTTGGGCCCCTCCACCGATTGGATTTTAAATTTCCGATAGGCTTTTTTCAGCGGAGCGCCGTCAATGAACACCACCATCCCCCCTACCGAATCCGCTCCGGCAGTGTTGGAAATGTCATAGGACTCAATCCGCCTGGGCAGGATGGGCAGGTGCAGCTCCTCCTTCAGCTCCATCAGCAGCGCCTTGGTTTTGTTGGAGGCATTCCGGATATTTTCCAAGGACTGGGCGGCGTTGCGTGCTGCCATTTCCATCATGGCGCGTCCTTCTCCCCGCCGGGGAACGGATAATTTCACCCGGCTGCCCCGCAGCCCGGAAAGCCACCGGGCGATCTCTTCCTGATCCTCAATCTCCTCCTGGAGTAAAATTTCTTTGGGGATCCGCTCGCTGCCGTGGTAAAATTGTTTCACAAAGTCGGACAGCAATTCCCACGGCTCCGACAGCCCCGCTCCCTTCATGCTATAATGCTCCCGCCCCAGCACCTTGCCGTCCCGCACGAAAAACACCTGAACGCAGGCGTCTTCCCCGTCCCGGGCGCAGGCAACATAGTCCTGCTCCTTATTGACGCTCACCAGCATCTTCTGCTTTTCGGAAATCTGCTCCAGGCTCCGTAAGCTATCCCGCAGGTGCGCCGCCCGCTCAAACTCCATCCGTTCCGACGCCTCATACATCTCCCGGGTCATATCCTCCCGGAGGGTTCCGGTTTTGCCTTCCAGCAGGGCAGCCGCCCGTGCCACCGCCTGCTGATATTCCTCCGGCGTTACCTTCCCGGTGCACACCCCCACGCACTGCTTCATGTGATAGTACAGGCAGGGGCGCCCCTTGCCGCAATCCCTGGGGAACACCCGGGTGCAGCTGTAAAGGCCAAAGAGCTTGCGGAGCAGCTCCAAGGTTTCCCGTGCGACGGAAGCGTTGACATAAGGGCCGTAATATTTCCCGGAATCCCGCTCCCGCCGGCGGGTCATGCTGATTCTGGGATAGGACGTGCCGGTCTGGATTTTCAAAAAGGGGTAGTGCTTGTCATCCTTCAGCAAAATATTATATTTCGGCCGGTATTTTTTGATCAGGTTACATTCCAGCATCAACGCTTCCGTCTCGCTGTCGGTCACGATATATTCCACCCGCCGGATATGCTCCACCATGGCACGCACCTTGGGGGTGTGGTTTTGGGACGATTGAAAATACTGGCGCACCCGGTTTTTTAAAATTTTTGCTTTGCCCACATAAATCACCGTATCGTCGCTGCCGTGCATTAAATACACGCCCGGCTGCTCCGGCAGGGTTTTCAATGTGGCACGGATTTGCTCGTTCATATGCACACCTCCACGGGTTGGTTGAAATGGATGGGTTGTAAGCTTGTTTTAAGGTTTTTTAAAACCATGCTGTTTCAGTTGGTTTTCTCAACTATTGATGAAGTTTCTACAAACTTGCAAGTTCTGCAATTATTTTTTATCAGGGGGGAATCCCCCCTACTACTTTGTCCGCAGGGCAAAGTGGTGCCCCCCTTCTCGGCTGTACTGCGAAAAAGGATGTCTGTAAGCCCGATTGCCGC
>CAKSSZ010000128.1 GCA_934489915.1 uncultured Clostridia bacterium
TATTCCCTATAACCGTTTCTGTCTGTGGTTACATATTCAAGATAATTTCTTTCAGGACAGATATACACATCCCAATACGGGATATATTTAAATTTGTATTTTCCGTATTTGCCTAATTGATGGGACACGCAAATATTAAAATGACAATGGACATTTATGCAGAAATCAGATCCAAGCGAAAAGAGCAAACCAGGGAGAAATTAAATGCCTTTGGTTTTTGACTAAGTTTTTGGTGCTTTTTCATACTTTTTCATGCCGTTATATGTTGCCGCAAAAAAGCTAAAACCCGCATGAACACTCACTTTTTAAGCATTCATGCAGGTTTCAAACATGGTCGGAGTGACAGGACTTGAACCTGCGGCATCCTGCTCCCAAAGCAGGCGCGCTACCAACTGCGCTACACCCCGGTTTATATATTATATCACACAGGCTGAAAAAAGGCAAGAAAAATTTGCCGAAATCTTAATTTTTTTGATTTCGGCAAATTTTTTATATACACAACAGCTCTTTTGGGGAATCCTTGCACAGGTTTTCATAACCGTCTTCGGTAATCGCAATCAAATCTTCAATCCGCACGCCAAACTCACCTTCTAAATAAATCCCCGGCTCCACCGTTACCGCCATACCCGGGCGCAGGATCATTTTTGATTTTGGTGACAAATTCGGCTGCTCATGGATCTCCAATCCCACGCCGTGACCAAGAGAATGACCGAACTGCGCCCCGTACCCCGCTTTTGCAATCACATCACGGGCCAATGCATCCGCATCGGCACAACCCATCCCGGGTTGAATTCCCTCCAATGCAGTTTGCTGCGCACGCTTCACAATCTGATAAATCTCCTGCTGCTTCTCTGAAATTCTCCCGATTCCAACCGTCCTGGTCATATCGGAGCAATACCCCTGATACACGCATCCAAAATCCATTAACAAAAAATCACCTGACTGCAATGGATTGTCCCCCGGCTCACCGTGCACCAAGGAGGTATTTTTCCCGGCAACCGTAATGGTGGCAAAGGAGGTTTTATCGGCGCCCAACCGCTTCATCCGATATTCGAGTTCCGCCGCCACCTCCCGCTCGGTCATGCCGGGGTGAATGATCTCTAAGGTTTTCCAAAAAGCGTCCTGTGCCAACGCACTGGCCTTCTTTATGATTTCCAGCTCATCCGGCGTTTTGATTGCCCGCACTTCCTCGATCCAGCCGGATACATTCATCGCATCAGGGAACGCTTTCTTCAGCATCTCCCCCTGATTCCACCGAAGATAATCCCCCTCAAAGCCTACCTGTCCGCTGCAAAGCTCCTGCGCCTCTGCCATGCCGGAGCCGGATACCGTCACCACATGGCACCCCTTCGCAGTTTGGCGAGCCTGCTCTACATAACGAAAATCAGTCAGCAAATAACGTTCCTCGCCGGTCAGCACCAGCAAGCCTGTATCCCCCGTATAGCCGGTTAAGTAGCGGATATTTTCCGGTTTGGATACCAGCATAGCGTCCAAACCCTTTTCACTCAAATTCAAATTCATAGCTGTTTCACCAAATCCAACGCTGCAAAATACCCCAGCTTTCCAAAGCCACAGATCTGACCGCGGCAAACCGGCGCAATCACAGAGGTATGCCGGAATTCCTCTCTTTGATATACGTTTGACAAATGCACCTCAATTGTCGGGATGGACACCGCCGCAACAGCATCCCGAATCGCATAGCTATAATGGGTATATGCGCCCGGGTTGATCACAATTCCATCCTTTTTGCCATATGCCTGATGAATTTTATCAATCAATGCGCCCTCGTGGTTGGATTGAAAAATTTCCAAATCCAGCCCGGAGCGCTGCGCATACTCCTCCAATTCCCGGTTAATGTCCTCTAATGTTTCTCCCCCATAAACCGCCTGTTCCCGAATTCCGGTCATGTTCAAATTCGGTCCGTGAAGCAGCAATATTTTTTTCATTTGGCTCATCCTTTCTTCGCTTGCCTATAAATTCTTTGCATTTCCAATGCGTCATCTGCCATGGTACCGGCAGATTCACAAATGATGACCGGCGTGTCTCCCCGCCTTGCCAGCACCTCTGCCAGCGGTTCAAAACAGGGACCGTAGGTTTCATCCGCAAAGGTTAAATGCTTTCGCTCCCCCATATGAGTATATTCAATTTTACTAAAATGAATATGGCAGTTCTTTGCCCGATCTGCCCCCAAGGCACATTCTGTTTGCTCCATTACGGCGGCAAAATCTTCCGCCGTCTTTAAAGATCCTTTCCCCCGTGCATTGATATGACCAAAATCCAGCACCGGAAGCAAACGGTCGTCTATCCGGCATACATCCAGGGTTTCTTCCACCGTTCCAAGCTGGTTGACCTTGCCCATTGTCTCAATGCACAAAGTCACCCGATCTGCCCAATGCCCGTTCTCCATCTCATGCAGTGTACGCCGGAGCAATGCCTTAGACAGGGCAATTCCCTCCGCACGGGTTAATTTACCGGCGCCGCCCATGTGCACTACCACCCGTCCGGCGCCCATCACCGCAGCCTTTTGCACCGATTGCAGAATATAGCCCATGCTTTTTTCCTGCCGCTCCGCCTCCGGCGTTGCAAGATTACTGTAATACGGAGAATGAATACTCAAATAAATACCATGTTCCCGTGCCCGCTCCCCTAAAATCTGAGCGGCGTCATCTGAAATCCGCACCCCTCTGGCACAGGAATATTCATAAGCGGTCAAGCCTTGCGCCGCCAGCCAAGCCGGCATTTCCAAAGAGGATTTCCCGCCCTCATCATAAAACCGTTCCGGGTTCCCGGCCGGCCCAAATCGAATGTTCATGCTGTGATCCACTCCCTCTGTCTGCGCCTGATCTGTTCTTCCAGCCACGCTGCGCATTGCTCCGGGTTCTTCTTTCCTTCTTCCAGGCAAATATGACATTCCTCATAATACGGCAACCTGGAACGATATAATTCTGCCAGCTCCTCCTTGCTTTTCCCCTGTGCCAACGGACGGCGGTTGTTCCGGGAAACACGCTCATATACCGTCTCCTCCCCCGCTTTTAAAAACACCACAATGCCCTGCTGCAAGGCAGCTGACCGATTTTCTTTCCGGAGCATTGTGCCGCCCCCGGTGGCAATCACGCAATCGGATTGCTGCAACATTTCTTTGAGTAAAGCGGTTTCGAGCTGACGAAATGTCTCCTCTCCCCGGCGGGCAAACAGCTGTGAAACCGAGCACCCCTCCCGCTGTTCGATCACAGCATCCATATCAAAAAACGGAAGGTGCATCCGCCTTGCCAATCTTCTCCCCAATGTGCTTTTACCGCTCCCCATGAACCCGGTCAATACAATCGGTCGCATCTTTCGTCCCGCCTTCCATATCTTTTCTTTCATTATACACCAAATTGCGTAAAATTACAATCCTTTTTCAAAAGAAAAAGAAGCGGCAGTAAAAACACTGCCGCTCCCATCTAAAGTTATTCCGTATAAGTTAGTTCTATTTCTTCCCCTGTTGCGTCCCCTACATAGGGCTGTACCACGTAAGTATCCTCCGGCACAATGGCAGGACCGTAGATCCGTATTGCATAGGCCTGACCGGGAACCGCAGCTGCCGGTTCGCCGTCCTCCGCATTGCGGGCAGGGAGCCGAAGCACCGCCGCCGGATCCTTTTTATTCCACACGCACATTCCGTAAGCAACCGTCTCTTTTGTATTAAACCAATTCAGCTTGCCGTACGCATAAATGGTAGTTGTTCCATCTCTATGATTGAAAGAGTTATAGGAAGGCTGTGAAATTACTTCAGGGCGCCGTTCTTCATAAACCTCAAACACAACCTCCACCTTGGTTTCACCGGTAACAGGAGACAGAAAAACAGTTCCGTCATCCTTGGGAATCACCTGCTGACCGTTTACCGTCACCTTTGAAATCATATAACCGGCATCAGGTGTAATCGTCAATGTCAAACCGTCGGTAATGTCAAGCTCTTCCGTTTTTCCGGATACAACCTCATTCCCGTTGACCCGAACAGTTCCGTTCCCGGTATAGGTAACCGTTACAGGCTTGATCGGACGGGTAATCGGACCAATCACATCAGAACTTGCATAAGCACTCACTGCCGGCTCCGCATCGGTATAGGTACGCACTCTTACCCTAAGATAGCTGCCGATCAAGTCTTTGGTAACAGTCAAGGTCTTTTCAGCCGCATTCTCAATGGCCGTCCAAGCAGTTCCGTCCGAGGACACTTCCCAGAGATATTTGCTTTTTGTTTCTTTGTCTCCGTTTGCGTCATAATAATCATAGGTCGCTGTCAGCGTTTCTCCCACCATCGGTACCCCGCTGATCTGTACATTTCTTGCTTCCGGCGCCTCCGGCATCTTAGCGCCGTATTTCTTTGCCAGTGCAGTCAAGGCTGCGGCTGCTTCATCCACCGCTTCCTGTGAGGCTTTTCTGCTGTTCATTGCTGTTTGCGCCGTTTGCAGCGTCTTTTCCCATTCTGATAATTGGCTTTCTGTCAATCGGTCGGGATCTACTGCAGACGCCAATAAAAGCGCTTTTGCCAAAGCAGATTTGTCTCCGTTTGTTTGCAGCACACCGGAGCACTGGATTTCCTTAATGGTGGCCGATAACGTCTCTCCGCTAATATTTTGGAAAGTAATCCGTACCGCCGTTGCCAGCCGGCGTCCCATATCAAAAGAAGTTCCGGCTGTGATTTCATTGTTCAGTGCCTGATTTTCCACCACTGTTTCCCATGCACCGTTTACCATCGCCTCTATCTTGGTTTTTCCGGATCTGGTTTGTGAAACTTCATTAAATTCATAGATTTTCAAGGTATCCAATAAATAAGCGCCGTCCAATGTAATAGTCACTGAATACGGCTCCGCCGAATCCCTCAGTGCATATCGGGTAGACAGATCACCATCCACCGCATTTTTAAAGGGAAATGAGCCAAAAGCGTCCTTGGAACCGGTAATGGACTGATTCAAAAATACATTGTCTTCTATCATTGTATCATCCAGCCGCAGTCCGGAGCATTGTAACTCCCAAAT
>CAKSSZ010000129.1 GCA_934489915.1 uncultured Clostridia bacterium
ACCATTCAGAAGGATAAAGCAAAGCGTGCGTTGGCAGGAGAGGAAAAGATTAAGAACGAAATCCAGCGGCAGTACGATCAGTGGAAGGCACAGCAGTAATCGGTTGTAGAGGGGTCTCTGCAAAATAAAAATCAATTCAAACGGAACCAATAGAGAGGAGAATGAACATGAAAAAAATCATTGCATTGCTTTTGGGGCTGCTGCTCATTTGCAGCCTTACTGTCTCGGCAGCGGGATCGGTGACGATCTACCTGTCCCCTGACGGCAGCGACACCAACCCCGGTACCTATGCGCAGCCGGTGGCAACCCTCCAAAAGGCGTTTCAGCTGGCAAAGGGGAGCAGTTCGGCGATGATCTGGGTCATGGAAGGAAATTACCATGTGACCGACGGAGCGGAGGTATTGTCCGACCATGTGACCGTGCAGGCATATCAGGGTGCAAAGGTCACGTTTACGGCAGAAAATTCCTTACCTTCCTCCTCCTTCCGGAAGGTGACCGATCAGGCGACGCTGGATCGAATTGTAGAGAAATCTGCCAGAAGCAAACTCGTAGTAATTGATTTGAAAGAAGCGGGTGTTACCAAGTATGGAGCTGTGGAAATGACCGGCTTCGGTTACCCTGCGTCCATGGCGCCTCGGCTGCTGGTCAATGGCAACGCCCAGACCCTGGCACGGTATCCGGACAACGGGTACATGATGATTTCCAAGGTAGTGGAGGCAGGCACCAATGTGCGGATCATTGAAAACCCCAAGCCGGTGACCGAATATAAAGGCGAAGGGATTAAAATTCAAACCAGTGATGCCCGTCCGAAATACTGGAAACAGGCGAAGGAACTGTTCATGTACGGCTATTTTATGCATGACTGGGCGGAGGCAATTCTGCCCACCACCATCGACTATGCCGGCGGGATCACCTTCTGCACCGAATATCCCAGCTATTACGGGGTGGCAGAAAACCGCAGATTCTACTGCTTTAACCTGCTGGAGGAAATCAGCCGCCCGGGCGAATGGTTCCTGGATCGGGAAACGGGGCTGCTGTACCTATACCCGGAGCATACGCTGACCGGTAAGGATCAGGTGGAATTTATTACCTTTGACCAGCCTTTCCTCACCATTCGGGGGCGGAAGGATGTGACCCTTTCGGGGCTGTCCTTCGGCAAGAGCCTGGATCGGGGGATTGTGATCGAGGGTGGCAAGCAGATCACGGTGACCGGGTGTGAATTTTCTGACATTGCCGGCAGAGTGATTGACGGAACGGACTGCACCGACTGCCGCTTTACCCATTGCACGGTAAAAAATGTGGGCGAGCGGGGCTTTTCCATCGCCGGGGGTGACCGGGCGACCTTAACGCCGGGGAACAATGTGGTGTCTGACTGCGTGTTTGAGGGCTTCAGCCTGATCAAGCCGACCCTGGCGCCCGCCATTCAGCTGGACGGGGTGGGCAATACCGCCACCCATAATCGGATCAGCAACGGTCAGAACAGTGCCATTATGTTCAGCGGAAACAATCATGTGATCGAATATAACGACATTTTTAACGTTTGTACCGACACCGCAGACGCAGGCGCCATCTATTCCGGCAGGGATTGGGCGGCATGGGGCAACGAGATTCGCTACAATTATATTCACGATATCGTGAGCATTGACACCACCACCAAGATGAACGTGCAGGCCATTTATCTGGACGACATGTATGCCGGGGGCAAGGTGTACGGGAATGTGATTTACAAGGTGCCTTCCGTTGCACTGTACGGCGGCGGACGGTACAACACCTTTGAAAATAACATTGTGCTGGAATGCGAAAAGCCCTTTGTGTATGACGCCCGTGGTACCACCTGGATGAAGTGCGGCGAGGGGAGCGAGATCCGCAAAAAGCTGGAGCAGGTGCCCTACCAAAGCGATATTTGGAAGGCGGCTTTTCCGGAGCTTGCGGGGATTTTGGAGGATGAACCCCAGCTGCCCAAACACAGCGTGATCCGCAACAACCTTTCTTATCGGACGCCGGACTATAAGCTGGACGAAACCATGGTGGCAAACGGTACGGTGGAGCAAAACCTGACCCTGACCAATACCAAGGATTTTGTGGATTATAGAAAGCATGATTTCACCCTCCGTGCGGACAGTGAAATCTTTACCAAGCTTCCTGATTTCAAGCCCATTGATTTTAAGGCGATCGGGCCCAGAGAGGCAGAAGCCCCCGCAAAAACAGCAGAGGAGCTGCTCTCCTCCGGCTTGGTTTTAAAGGTGAATGAACCGAAGCTCTTCGTGTTCGGCAGGGAAGAACGGGTGGATCCGCAGAACCGGTCGGTTGTACCGCTGGTGCGGCAGGATCGGACTCTGGTGCCGGTGCGGGTGATTGCGGAAAGCTTAGGCGGAACGGTCACCTGGGATGAGGCAACCCAAACGGTGGGAATCGTGCTGGGGGACAGAACCGTTTCCTTGCAGATTGACCGGGCGGAAATGACAGTGAACGGGGGGACGGTTACGCTGGACGTACCGGCGCAGGTGATTTCAGACAGAACCATGCTGCCCCTGCGGGCGGTGGCTGAGTCCCTGGGCATGACGGTATACTGGGATGAGGCAGGCAGTCTGATTGTAATCAGCAAAACCCCTGCGGTTACGTCGGAGGACAGCGGGCTGCTGGCGGAAATTGCGCAAAGATTTTAAAGAAAACAGGCGGGGCTGCACCGGTTTGATCCGGCAGCCCCGCCGGCTTGCGGAACAAGTACGGTTTTGGCTCACGCTGCGGAGAAAGGATGAATGTAATGCGTCTGAAAATTACCAACTGTATTCCGGTGGGGCAGGAGCTGCTGCCCCCTCAGTCCGTCTACTGCGAGGATGGCAAAATCCTTGCGGTGACCGATCGGGAGCTGCCCTGCGACCGGGTCTATGACGGGGGCGGGGCTTACCTTTCTCCCGGCTGGATTGATTTGCATTGCCATGGCGGTGGCTCCTATGACTTTATGGACGGCGGGGCGGAGGCGATCCGGGAGGGGGCAAAGACCCATTTGTGCCACGGCACCACCTCCCTTTATCCCACCACTCTTTCCGCCTCCCGTCAAACGTTACGGCGGGCGGTGGAGGATATTCGGGAGGCGATGGATTTCCCCACTGTGCGGGGGGCGCACCTGGAGGGGCCTTATTTTGACCCGGCCAGCTGCGGCGCCCAGAACCCTGCGTACATCCGGGGCTTTGACCGGGAGGAAATGGAGGAGCTGCTCTCCTACGGCGTGGTCAAACGGTGGGATTTTGCACCGGAGCTTGCAGGCAGCGAGGAAGCGGCAGCGTTTTTGGCAGGGCGGGGCGTGGTGCCTGCCATGGGGCATAGCAGCGCCACCTATGAGGAGCTGCTGCCGGCCTATCGGCAGGGGTGCCGGCTGGTGACCCATTTGTACAGCGCTACCTCTACCGTGGTGCGGGTGGAGGGCTACCGGCGTTTGGGGATTGTGGAGTCGGCCTTCCTGCTGGAGGATATGACCGCCGAGATGATCGCCGACGGGCACCATCTGCCGCCGGAGCTGCTGCGGATGATCGTGCAGGTGATGGGGGCGGGGCGGCTGTGCCTGGTGACTGACGCCATGCGGGCGGCGGGGATGCCGGAGGGGCCGAGCATTTTGGGCAGTATGCAGGAGGGGGTACCCTGTATCAGCGAGGGGGGCGTGGCAAAGCTGCCGGATCGCTCCTCCTTTGCAGGGAGCGTTGCCACGGCGGATCAGCTGGTAGCTACGGCGTATCACAAGGCGCACCTTCCCTTGCCCCGGGTCATTGAAATGATCACCAAAACCCCCGCCCGGGTGATGGGCTTGTCCCATAAGGGACAGCTATGCCCGGGGTTTGACGCCGACCTGGTGTTATTTAATGAAGAAATCCGGGTGCAGGCAGTTTTTGTGGGCGGCCGGTTAATGGCGGAGCATGGGATCCTTCAAAGCTCCTAAAAGAGGGTGTGGCAAAACGAATACCGTTTTGCCGCACCCTTCTTTTTTTATGCTCTGCTTACTTTCCGCAATGATTCCGGTAATCGAATGCGTCAGACTCGTCAAAATCCTCTCTTTGAGGGGGATAAAATTCGTCAAACGGGAACTGGATCCGATCGAACAGATCGCAGGGGTTTTCATCCGTTGCCGAGATGCATTCCTTCTGGGGAATGCAGAAGTCGTAGGACGGGATCAGCAGCTGGGTGGTTCTTTCCAGCCGCACAATGGTAAACAGTCCTAAGGATACCTGCACGTTCTTGCTTTCGCTGGGGGAAACTAACTCATCCCCGAAGCAGCTGCAAATGAACTGCGGGATGTTACCCGCTTCTTCACAGCAGCAGGAGCGTTCCTCGCTCAGTCTTGCGCTCAGGCAAATGGGATCCACCGCTTCTACCACAGCCTTGGGCAGATTGGTTTTGGCAATTTGCTGCTGATCTACCTCGTTGGGGCGGTACTTGGAAGAGAAGATCTTGGCATTCCCCTCCGAACCGAACAGAATGACCTTTTTGTCGAAGGTTGCCAGACCTTCCGCCTGTACCGGGGTGCCAACGCCGGTAAAGACGTCCAGCGTAATCCGGAAGAAGTACTTGATGTCCACGGTGAAAAAGCCCCGGTTAAAGGGAACTGCTTCCACATCACTGTACACCCAGATAATTTCCGCCTTCCGGCATTTCACGTTAATGGCACGGTTGATCAGCTCTTGGTCTGCCCGGGTAAACAATACGTTTAAATTTTCCAGACAATCCTTTTCTTTACAGGAATCATAAATCTGGTTTGTCTGAATACAAACGGAATCACAGGGCTGGCCGTTTTGCTGAATTTCGGCTGCCGGAGATGATGTAACCTTTTCACTCATCGTAAAAATCCTCCTTTTTTTCCGCCATAAACCGGCGGTAATTCATTGTTATAGTATGCGCCCTTGGCGCCTTTTGTGAAACAGTTTTAAAAAAGATGTGAGGCGCTCTTTTTCGTTTGGTCAAAAA
>CAKSSZ010000130.1 GCA_934489915.1 uncultured Clostridia bacterium
CGCCCAATCCGCTGGCATAGTCCCGGTCAGACAGAGTTTTTAACGCAGAAAGATTCGCAAATACCAACTTGGGCTGATAGAACGCTCCTACGATGTTTTTCACGCCGTCCAGGTTCACGCCGGTTTTCCCGCCAACGCTGGAATCCACCTGAGCAAGCAGCGTTGTGGGCAGCTGCACAAAAGAAATGCCCCGCATAAAGGTAGCTGCGGCAAAGCCGGTAATGTCTCCCACAATACCGCCCCCCAGGGCAAGCAAGGTACTTTTCCGGTCGAAACGCTCCTTTAGCAAATGTTCATAAATGCCCGCTACTGTCTGCAGGCTTTTTTCCTCTTCTCCTCCGGGGATCTCATGCCATATCACCTGAAAGTCTGTCAGCTCCCTCATCACTTCATCCCCGAATAGCTGACGGATCTTCGGCTCTGTCACCACCATAATTTTCGGATGGGTTTTGCAGGCAGCAAGCGCCTCACCCAACCCGCAAAAGCCCTCGGCAAAATAAATCGGGTAACTGTTTTCCTGCAATTGAACCTCCATCTTCTCCATAACAATCCTCCTGATAAAAGGAATGGGCGAACCGCCGTCCGCCCATCCGACTTATTGATTTAAGAGATCACGGCAACGCTGACAGAGGCAATCCTCACCCACCGTGGGAGAAATTCTCCAGCACCGTTCGCACTTTTCGCCCTCTGCCGGCTGCACCTGAATCCACAGTTCATCTGTCTGTTCTGCTTTTCCATCCTGTCCCGCTTCAGAAAGCAGGGTGGTATCCGATACAATCAGCAAGGTACTCAACCAGTCCTCGTACTGACGGAGCAGCTCATAAGTCTTGCCGGTTGCCCGCAAGGTAACCTGAGCGCCCAAGGAGTGGCCGATCTTTTTCGCTGCTCTGGCTTCTTCCAACAGCTTAGACGCATCCGACCGCACCTCAAGCAATGTGCCAAACCGTTCCATCAAAGCGTCATCTGTATATTCCGCCTGCTCTTGCGGCATTTCGTTAAAGAGAACACTCTTCGTGTCCGCACCGCTGCGGTGAGGCATAAAGCCCCAGATTTCCTCTGCTGTAAATGCCAAAATCGGTGCCAGCATCCGTACCAGAGAATCCAAAATCAAATACATGGCAGACTGGGTACTCCGCCGAGCGGGAGAATTCGCCTGCTCGGTATAGAGCCGGTCTTTCAGCACATCCAAATAGAAATTGCTCATATCCACGACGCAGAAATTGTGGATCCCGTGGTAAATGATATGATAATCAAAGTTTTCATACGCTTGACGCACCCGTGCCACCAGACGGTTTAAGGTAATCATTGCCCAGCGGTCAATCTCGGTCATTTCCGCAAAGGGAACCAGATCCCGATCCGGATCAAAATCGCTTAAATTGCCCAGCATAAACTTGGCAGTGTTGCGGATCTTCCGATAGACCTCTGCCATCTGTTTTAAAATTTCCGGAGAAACACGAATGTCGGAACGGTAATCGGAGGACGCCACCCACAGCCGCAGGATATCTGCGCCGTAATCCTTCATCAGCTTCATCGGATCCAAGCCGTTGCCCAGGGATTTGGACATTTTTTTGCCTTCGCCGTCCACTACCATACCGTGGGTCAGCACCGTTTTATAAGGCGCTTTTCCCGTTACCGCAACGGAGGTCAGCAAGGAAGACTGGAACCAACCGCGATACTGGTCATTTCCTTCCAGATACAAATCTGCCGGCCACTGTAAATCCTCCCGCTGCTCTAACACAGACATATGGGAGGAACCGGAGTCGAACCAAACGTCCATAATGTCCGTTTCCTTTTCAAATTCGGTGCAGCCGCAGTCGGGACATTTTGTGCCTTCCGGCAATAAATCCTTTGCCTCCCGCTCATACCAAACGCCGGAACCATACTCCGCAAACAAATCCCGAATTTTCTGGATGGTTTCGTCTGTGATCAATTCCTTGCCGCAGTCCTTACAATAGAACACAGGCAAAGGAACTCCCCACAGCCGCTGACGGGAAATGCACCAGTCAGAACGGTCCTTCACCATGTTGGTGATCCGTTCCTGTCCCCAGGCGGGTACCCATTTCACACTGTTGATAGCCTGGATAGCCTGATCCTTAATGGCGTCTACCGATGCAAACCATTGCTCGGTTGCCCGGAAAATAATCGGATCCTTACATCTCCAGCAATGAGGGTACTGGTGAACAATCGGCTCCACTGCCAGCAAAGTGCCGCTTTGGCGCAGACTTTCTTCAATCACCTTGTTTGCCTTAGCATAGTATAACCCTGCAAACTCGCCCGCTTCTTCATTCAGCACGCCCTTGTCATCCACCGGAACAATGGTAGGCAGATGATAAGCCTGGCACACATGAAAGTCATCCGCACCCAAGCCGGGAGCGGTATGGACGCACCCTGTACCGGCATCCAGCGTAACATGATCCCCGGTGATCACCAAAGAATCCCGATCCAGGAACGGATGAGCGCATTTCATCAGCTCCAATTCCTCGCCGCGGAACACAGCCACTTCCCGCAGATCATGTAAGCCTGTTTTTTGAGCAACGCTCTCTACCAGATCCTTTGCCATAATATAATAATCTTCGCCCGCCTGCATCAGGGAATATTCAAAGCGGGGATTTAAAGAAATAGACACATTTCCGGGCAGCGTCCAGGTCGTGGTCGTCCAGATCACAAAATACACACGATCCAGGTCGCCGCAAAAAGAGCTTAACTTGCCCAGATCATCCGTCACACGGAATTTTACATAAATAGAGTCGGTACTGTCCTCTTTATATTCAATTTCCGCTTCTGCAAGCGCCGTTTCACAAGTAGGGCACCAGTATACCGGCTTTAAACCCTTGTAAAACAGTCCTTTTTTTGCCATGGCGCCGAACACTTCAATTTCCTTTGCCTCAAACTCAGGCTGTAAAGTAATATATTTATGCTCCCAATCGCCGATCACGCCCAAACGGCGGAACTGCTCCTCCTGATTTTTCACATATTTCATGGCAAAATCATGGCAAATCTTCCGGAATTCCAGAGGACTGGTTTCCGAACGGTTCACGCCTAACTTTTTAATGGCCTGCTGCTCAATGGGCAGACCGTGGGTATCCCACCCATGGATCATGGGGGTTTTATAACCGCACATTGCCTTATAACGGACAATAAAATCCTTCAAAATTTTATTCAGGGTATGTCCCATATGAATATCACCGTTGGCAAAAGGAGGGCCGTCATGCAAAATATACATAGGTCGGTCCGCATTTTTTTCCAACAACTGATGATAGAAATCCTCTTCTTCCCAACGCTTTAACATTTCCGGCTCCCGCTTCGGCAAATTTGCCCGCATGGGGAACTCGCTTTTCGGTAAGTTCAGCGTGGAACTGTAATCCACCTTCTCCATTGCTCTTCACCTCGTTTATTTATTTACACCAATCGGTTTGCACTGATAAAAATTCTTTCCTTTCGGCTGTGTCCGCCGATTTTGGTCAGCTCGGAGCGACCGCTTCCCCTAAGAGAAATCACGTCGCCTTCTCTTAATTCTGCACTGAGAGAAGTCAGTTCCTCCCAATTGACCGTAACCTTTCCCGCCGATATGGCGGCCTGTGCCCTGGCTCTCGGCAGGGCATAAATCGCAGCAATAACGCAGTCTGCCCGCAAAGAGGCAACTGTATCCGTAATTTCTATATATTTCTTCTTCGGAATTTCCGGGCGCTCCGTTTCCTCTGCAGTAACCCGGTACCGCCCTACCGTGGTGATTCCTTCTCTTAAAAAAGCAGCGATCGGCTCGGTGCAAAAAAGCACAGCGTCCCGTTCGGTCACTAAAATGTCACCGATTTTAGATCGATCCAGCCCCAGCCCCAACACAGCGCCCAGAACATCCCGATGGCTCGCCTGCCAGGGAGCAGTTGGGGTCAGCCGTACTGCCCGCAAGGGAAACCAATCCCCTGTGGCTGCGCTTTCTCCGAATGCAATCATTTGCCGTTCTGCTCCCTCATAGCCACCCCAAAGCACCGGCTCGCAATCGGCAAACCAGCTAAGCGCCTTGCGGCATTTGGCCGGATCCAGAAAAAAGCCGGACACCCGCCAGCCGCCGGCAGACGACTTTGCCAAATCATACAGTCGGGAAAATACTGCTCTTTCCTCTTCCCCGCCTGCCAGCTGCAATAATTTTTTTCGTTCAATCATACTGCTCCCGCCTGTTACAGCGACCAACCGCCGCGCTTCAGCTCATCCTTAAAATCGCCCAGAATGCTGACGTTATACGGGGTCACCAAAAAGATTCCGTTAGAAATTTTCTGAATATTCCCACCCAGGGCATACACAGAGCCGCTTAAAAAGTCTACAATTCTTCTGGTTACATCCTTGGGCAGCGTTTCCAAATTAATCACAACCGGATTTTTGGTTTTCAGATAATCCGCAACGTCCTTTGCCTCGTCAAAGCTCATCGGAGACATTACCACAACCTTGAGCTGCGCCGTGGTGTGGATATTCACAACCTTACTCCGCTTATTCAGGGGATTGACCGCCTGGGTGCGGGTATCGGTCTCTGCCTCTCCGTCCTCTTCAAATTCCATCAAATCATCATCCTCATTCGGCTCCAGCCCTACAAATTCCATCATTTGCTTTACAAATTTCGGCATCATTTTTACGATTCCTCCCATGCTTTCCTAACTTTTTATTTCAATTCCACCCGGGGGTGAAACGGAAGTCTTGCTCCGAAAATAGAGGTACCCACACGCACCATGGTGGCGCCCTCTTCAATGGCAGCGGTAAAATCCCCGCTCATACCCATTGATAAAATATCCATACTTATATTATCATAGTTTTTTGCCTGAATGTCAACAGC
>CAKSSZ010000131.1 GCA_934489915.1 uncultured Clostridia bacterium
GGACGTCACCGGTGGCAGACAGTCCGGTATTGTGATCAAAAGCGGCAGCAACAATCTGGTTTCGGACTGTGATCTTCACTTGATTCAGAATACGGCGGTGAAGGTAAGCGGAACGAATAACGGCGTGGATTCTTCCCGGATGTATCATATCGGCGAGAGAGCATCTCACCTCGGCGGGGGCGATTCCGAGAGCATTACCTCCGGAAGAAACTATGTTTCCAACTGCGTTATGCACGATTATTCCATGGCAAAGGAGGTGCACAGCAGTGGCGTTTATTTAGAGGGCGTCGGCAACCGGGTGAGTCATAATGAAATTTACAATGCGCCTTATTTCGGGATTCAGTTCTTGGGGATCAATCATGTCATGGAATATAACATTTTACATGATGTTTGTACCAATGCGGCAGATATGGGCGCCATTTATACCGGGAGAAAATTGTGTGATTTCGGCAATGTGATCCGTTATAATCATTTCTATAATATCGGTCAGTCCTCGACGACTACCTTCTCCCCCTGCTGCGTATTTACCGATGACGGCAGTTCGGAGCTGACGGTGTACGGGAATATTTGCGGACCGCAGGTGAGTCATTGTGAGGTCTTTAAGGTACATGGCGGAATGAAAAATAAGTTCTATAACAATATTTTAATTGATTCCGAGCGGGGCATTTATGTGGCGGATAAGAATGATAAGCAGTGGCTGCAGTGGATCAATAACGATACCATGGCAGGGCTGCGGGCTTCCTTGATCCGTGCGGTGAATAACCCTCTTCAGCTTGAACTTCGTCCGTGGCTGCAGGATTATGTGGGGCTGGAGGAGAAGAAAATCAGCAGCTACACCTACCATCCCAACACTTATACCAATAATGTGGGCTTCTTCTTTGAAACCCAATATGACAGCTCCAAGTGGATTCGACAGCTGAATGGGAAGCTGCACGATTTTTACGGCATTGATCAAAACATGGTGGTAGAAGGCGGTGCAGCGGAGCAAGAGTTATATTTTAAAGATTATGCGAATGGGGATTATACCTTGACCGAGGCGGGTTATCGGAAAATCCGGGAAACGCTGCCGGAGTTTAAGACCATTCCCTTTGAGGCAATCGGGCCAAAGCCGACGGTCAATCAGGCGCCGGTGGCGCTGTTGGCAAGCGTCGGGTATGATCCGAAAAATGATACGACCTACAGCGCAGTTTATCAGTACCGGGATCCGGAAGGAGATCCGGAAGGAAACAGCACTGTTCAATGGATGGTCAGCAGCACGCCCAACTGGGAGGACGCCGCAGTGATCCCGGGAGAAACCGGCCGGACAGTGGAGTTGACCGCATTGACTTATGCGGGAAAATATGTTGGATATCGGTTGACCCCTTGCGATCAAAACGGCAAGAGTGGCCGCACCGTGTCTTCCGATCTGGTGCCGATTGCTCCGAACCGCTCTATGCTGCTGGATTTGATTGGTGCAGCAGAGGCAAGGAAAAATGCCGCTGATCCTGAGGAGTATTCGGCAGAAGCAATAGAGCAGTTTGCCGCAGCCATTCGGGAGGCTCGCATAAAGGCGGAGGGCACAACAGTAAAACCGTCAGAAATCCGAGCGGCATACCGTGCCTTAGAGCAGGCATATCTGACCTTCGGGGGGAGCCTTGCGAGTATTGTATCAGATGCGGCAGTGGAGAATGGCGTTTTGTCTCTAAGCTTGCACAATCCGGAAGGTGTGTATAACGGCAGCAAGGTGTATACAGCGGTCTATCGGAGTGACGGAACGGTTGCAGCGGCAGTGTCGGCGGTGGTGAATGGGCAGAATTTGTCTGTTCCGCTCCCGAGAGAAGAGGGTACGTTCATCAAAATCTTTATTTGGGATGAGAATTTGCAGCCGATTGGTGCGGCAAAACAGGTTATTATCTAAAAAAAGGATTGCAAGGATGACCGGCACGGGAGGGTGAATTCCCGTGCCGGTGTTTTCTTTGTGGAAGCTTAAGTTTTGAAATCAATCCGGATAATAATACAGCTCCATCCGAAACCGCAGGTGAATGTTTCGAATGGACGCAGAATAAAACCGATATTATAGTACAGCGATCGGGACATTGTAAGTAATTTGCCTAAAATAACAGGTTTATTAGAAGATTTTTGTATGGATTTTGCGTATTTTCTTTGTTAAAATAAAAATAAATATAAGTCATATTGTCTTTGGATTTTTGTATGTGGCTAAAAATGAGTAAAAGAAGGAGGGAATGACAATGAAAAAAATTGCAATGTGTTTGATCCTGTCCTTACTGGTATCCTTGCTGGGGCTTGTCCCGGCAGCGGCAGAAGGGCAAAGTGTGACGGTTACAGAGAATTTTCAGACGGAGGCGGTAGGCAGCTATACAAAAAACATGCGGCCTTTTTCTGCTCCTGTGACGGCTGAGGTCGTGGAGGAAGGAGGAAACCGTTGGCTAAAGCTTTCCGTGCCGCAGGGAAGCACCGGTACTCCGGGATATTATTTTGTTTCCGATTCGGAGTATCTTTGTGACAAGGTTACAGTGAGCTTCCGGGCGCGGTTTACAGACTTTGTCAATGTGCCCGGAAAGGAGGCCTGGCCGGCAACCTTTGCGGTTCGTTATAACATAGTCAAGGGCGACGGATCGACTGATAATCAATCGCTTCTTTTCACTACGAAGAGCGGTTTTGTTACAAACTTTGCCGGCACAAAAGCCGATGGCGGAACCGTTAATGCCGGCAGTGCTTTCTACACGGGTGCGGTGGAGAATCAGTGGCTGACCTACCGAATTACCTTTGATAAGGCGGACGAAACAATCTTTTCTGAGATACGGAACGAAACAGGTACCTTGTTGGGCAGCGTAAAAGTGAGCGAAGTAAAGATCAAAAACGTGATGCAGCCCCCGTTTACAGGGGAGGATCGGCTGAAGGAGTTGTATGTTTACGCACCCTATCTGTCGAGCGCAACCCCCCCCTACGGTACGGTGGAGATAGATGATGTGGTAGCTCAGTATGAAGGGGTTGCAAATCCACCGGGACCTCAAACCTATGCTCTGACCGGTGAGATCGGCGAGCATGGCAGCGTGACGGTAAACGGAGCGCCTTTTGCAAACGGAGATAGCATTCAACTTGCCAAGGATGCAGACATTGCTGTTGCCATTACCCCGGAGGAGGGGTATGAAATTGATCAGGTAAAGCTGGGCGAGACAGCGTTGGTTGCTGCCGGGACGGTCAATGCGACCATGCCGGAAGCCAATACTACTCTGACAGTGACCTTCCGGGCAAAGCCAACCGAGCCGACGATCGCAGGGGATGCTGCCATCAGCTTCTTCCGGGAAGTAAACGGTGTGCCGACTGCTTTTGTGTACGGTAAGATCAGCGATTATTATAATCCTTCTTTAGACGCAGAGTGCGGCATGAAGGTTTGGGTCGATGGGGACAAAGAGCATACCTTAACCTTGTCCTCCAGAGTGAATGAAAGTACGCCGAGAAAGGCACAGCCGGGTCTTGGATTTGCCATTCAGGTATACGGGTCTGCGATTACTGCGGAAAACCGTTATAAATTCCAGCCCTATGTGGGAACGGTATTGGGGGACGAACAGACCCTGGAATTTCAACAAAGCGAATAACTCATATCTCCTTTTCAAAAACAGGCTGCGAAACATTTGTTTCGCAGCCTGTTTTCTTTTTCGGTTACAGCTCGTAAATGGAGCCGCTTTTTTTGTGGGCAAAGTGGGATTTCCGATAATCGCTGGGGCGCTGCCCGCTGTGCTTTTGAAACCAATTGGAAAAATACTCGGGGGAACTGAATTCATATTTTTCTGCAATTTGCGAAATGGATAAATCGGTATGCCATAAATCGTAACGGGAGCGAGCCAGCAGCTCCTGCTGCAAAAAATCCTTGATAGAAAAGCCGATTTCCGCAGGGATGGTATGGGTCATTTGAGAAACGGAGATGCCGACTGCCTGGGCAATCTGCGGGAGCTTTAGCTGAGCGGTGCAATGATGGACAATGTATTGAAAGAGCTTTTCATATTTTTTCCCTTGCTGAATGAAATGCTGCAAATCCTGCTCAATCATTTTAAACAGCGGCATGATGGCGCGGTGCAGCAGCGGTTGAATCTGAAAATAGCTGCTGAGCTGGCGGTTCAAGGCAATTTGCATCATCTGCTGACCGATTTGTTCGGTATCGTCTAAGGTAATGACCTGATTTAAGTTTTGAAATAAATCCAGATAATAATACAGCTCCATCCGAAACCGCAGGTGAATTTTTCGGATGGATGCAGAATAAAACCGGTCAATTTTTTGACTGTGAGAGGGATGAAAGAAAATCTTACCGGCCGTGATGGGAATGATTTGACCGTTTTGTACCATAGTGCCGTTTCCCTCTAAAATAAAGAAGATATCGTTCCAGATCTGATTGGGATGATAGGGCCATATTTTGTCTTTGGTAAACTCGGTATAGCTGAGAATATCCAGCTGAAAGCGGCAGTTGTTGATAAGAAGCTGCAACTGAGAGTTATACAGATTCATAAAGCCCGTATGGTCATTTTGAATCAAAATCATTGCATTTCCCTCCATTTTATTCTCTCTTTTTCTTTCATTATAACATAGTGTGCGGAGTATTGCAAGCAAAATACCTAAAATAACAGATTTATTATAAGAAAAATGTATAGACGCTGCACTTCTTTTTTGTTATAATAAAGATAAGTGTAAGCCTCATAGTCTTTGGATTTTTGCATGTGGCTAAAAAATGAGTAAAAAAAGAAGGAGGGAATGACAATGAAAAAAATTGCAATGTGTTTGATCCTGTCCTTAC
>CAKSSZ010000132.1 GCA_934489915.1 uncultured Clostridia bacterium
GTTTAGGCCTTCCTGCCTTAGTTGTAATATAGTACGGATTTTACGCCATGTCAAGGGCGGTCTCACAAGAGACCGTGAATTTCACCCTTGTACATGGTGGAAAATTTGTGCTAAAAAAGCCGCCCGTCATACATGATCGACAACTCCCCGTAAACTTTACCCCAATTTCTGAGCGGCATTGTCCATTTCTTTGTTGCCTCAAATGTCGCCAAATACAGTGCCTTCAAAAGTGCCGTGTCACTTGGGAATACACTCCTCTGGCTGTTTAACCGACGCAACGCACTGTTGAGGCTTTCTATTGCATTGGTTGTGTACATAACCTTTCTGACATCTGCCGAAAATTTGAACATCGGCGATATGACATCCCAATTTTCTTCCCAGCGTTTCATTGCATTCGGATATCTATCATGCCATTTTTCGGTGACAGCCTGCATACGCTCATAGCCGCTTTCTTCATTCGGTGCGTGATATATGCTCTTTAAGTCATTTGCAAATGCCTTTTTATCTTTTTCTGCAACATACTTTAATGTGTTTCGCACCTGATGAACGATACAACGCTGGTATTCGGTATTTGGATATGCTGCAGCAATTGACTCTTTTATCCCTGATAAGCCGTCGGCACATAGAATCAATATATCCTGCACTCCTCGGTTTTTAAGGTCATTTAACACACCAAGCCAATATTTTGCGCTCTCATTTTCACCTACGGTTATGCTCAATACCTCTTTTCTGCCTTCGTCATTAATACCGAGAATTATATATGCAGCTATCTTTTTCACAATATGCTCATCGCGCACGGAAAATGTATTGCATCAATGAAAACGATTGAGTATACCGCTGATAACGGTCTTTGCTGCCATTCCTCTATTTGAGGCAGTATTTTGTTTGTGACGGCAGTAACCATGCTTTCGCTTACCTCAAAACCGTATATATCTTCTATGATATCCGATATTTGCCTTGTAGTCATGCCTTTAGCCGACATTGCAATGATTTTTTGCTCTATTGCAGATATGTCCTTTTTGCGCTTTTGCACTATCTGCGGTTCAAAATCTCCGTCGCGGTCTTGCGGAACATCAATCGGTATTTCGCCGTATGAACTGCGTAATTTCTTGTGCTTTACGCCGTTTCGGTAATCAGGATTGTCGCTGCGCTCATATTCATCATATCCCAAATGTTCGTCAAGCTCAGCTTCCATCATCTCTTGAATCGTTCCGCCCAACAGGTCTTTTAACGCCTCTTGAATATCTTCTGCACTCTTGATGTTATACTCCTGAATCAGTCCGGCAATGATATTCTTTTTCCCTTCACTCATTCTTTCTCATCTGCGTCTTGCCATAAAAATTTCTCCTATAATATTATTTATATTCTATCATAGAAGGAATCAAATTTACAGACTTTTTTTCACACTCTCTTTTTTGAGGATGGGTTATCCGGAGCTTTTCTTTTTCAATAAGAGCCCCTGTTTTAAAAAAAGCAGTGGAGCGGCAAAAAATTTTACCACATAGAAACCCGTTGATTCGGGGGAACATACATACCGTCATTTTCCGTAATTCCGTAGGCGTCGTAAAATTCCTGGAAATTCACTACCAAACGGTTGACCCGCAGCTTGGCGACGGAATGAGAATCGTTTTCTGCTAAATATTCGGTATAGGGTTTGCTGTTGTATGTTTTCCAAATATCCGCAAAGGTGTCAAAATACAGTCTGTAGTTGCGGCTGCCCTGATTTTTCATCAGCCCTAAGGTGCAGGACATTGCACCTAAGTCTGCCATGTTTTCTCCTAAGGTTAAGCTGCCGTCGCTGCGTGCGCTGTTGCTGATTTCCCATTGGTCGTAAAAGCTTGTGACCTGATTGCAGATCCGTTCAAAGCCCTTCCGATCTCGTTCTGTCCACCAATCCTTGTACCGGCCGTTTTCATTGAATTCTGCGCCGGTATCATCAAAGGCGTGAGTAATTTCATGGGCAATGATAAAGCCGACTCCGGCTAAATTCTCCTCAGCAGAGGCGTCCTTTGCATAAAACGGCGCCTGTAAAATGCCGTTGGGAACGGTAATGGAATTGGAGATCGGGTCGTAGGCGGCATTGACCTCAAAGCTGTATAATGCCCATTGATCCCGAGGCGCCTTCTGTTTGATTGCCAATCGATTGGAACTGTAAACGTAGGAACGAATTCTGCGGGTGTTTTCAAACAGATCGTCATCCAGGTGATAACGTTCGCCAATTTGATAAAATTCATCCGGATGGGATACTAAAATAACCAGACTGTTTAATTTGTTTATGGCTGCATCTTTGGTGTCCTTGCTCAGCCAGCTATTTTCCAGCAGGGTTTCATACTGATCCCGCAGCTTTCTGGTCAGGGCGGTTACCTCTTTTTTTGTTTCCTCTGAGCAATATTTTTCTGCATAAAGCTCTTCCAGGGCGGAGCCTAAGTGACTTGCAGTCAGGCTGACGGCCTCCTCCTTCTGATCAAAGGTCGGCGCAAAGCCGTATAATGCCTGATAAAAATCAATCAGCGGCTGCTGGAACTCATCACCCAATACAGAGGAATAATCCTGCAACAGCCAGAATTTCATGTAAGATTTCAACACGGGCAGATTGTCTTTGGAAAGATACTCCACTGTTTTTTTGATCCGTCCAATGTCGCACAGAATAAACTGTCCTGCCTTGTTCCACGGATCCACCAGCTGCTTGGGGCAGTTTAAAATACCGCGGACATATAATGTTTCCTCTATGCGATAACACTGGTCAATCTTGCGTGCCTCGGAAGGGTCTAAGGAGGCGAGATTAATTTCCCGCTCCATTTCATAGAGAGCCTGTGCCTGGCGGTCTGCTTCTGTTTTTTCATCTCCGCCGATTTGGAGCAATGCGGAAACATAATTTAAGAAGGCTTGCTTTGCCACCCGGTCGTCTTCGGTAAAATAGCTTTTATCCAGAACGGTGGAAGCGCCATAGATGTAAGGCAGATATACCCGTTTTCCAAACAAACTCACGTCCACAGTCAGTCCGAGAATGTTTGTAGTACCCGTTTGATTGCAGACCTCCTGGTGGGCGGTGAGAAGATCGTCCAAATTCCTGGCTTGCTCAATCTGATCCAGGTAAGGACGAAGAGGTTCTGCGCCTTTTTGATTTTGTTCTTCCCCGTCCAGAGCGGAGCGGTAAAAAACTTGCAGATTGTTTTCAATGGTTTCCGGTTCACATTCCTGCTTGTTGTTTTCTTCCAGCAGAGATTGGAGCTGCCGGAATACTTCAGCGTTGGCGTCGACAAAGGTGCCGGCTTGATTTTGACCGGCAGCCAGGGTGGTTGCTTCAAACCAATCCCGATTGCGGGACGCATAAAAATCGTCTTTGAGGTTGCTGCCCAGATATGCCCAGATGCGGCGGATAAAAAGCTGCATTTGTTCCTGGGTCACTGGGTCATCTACGCCAAGACGGCCGTCCGGATAGCCGGCTAAGATACCGGCACGGGTCAGGTTATCCAGGTCGCCCTTTGCCCATTCAGGCAGATCGGAGAAGGTAACTCCAAAGGTACCGATGGAACGCTGGTATTCACTGGGAGCGGGCAGATCGGGGAACGCACGGCTCAGCATTGCCATGGCTTCCACACGGCGCACCGGTTCGTCCTTTCTCATATTCCCGTCTTCATCCCCTTTCATGATATCCGAGGGGGCAAGATCGGGGTCATATGCGTCCGCTGCCGATAAAATCATGGTCAAAACCTGTTCTCTGGTGGCGTAATTATCTTCAGCAGAAACGGCCGATGGGAGCAGGAAGGTAACCAGCAATAAGATTGATACGATTCTTTTTTTCATTGTTCGACTCCTTTTCATGATTATTTTTTGTGAAAGAACCGGTTTGTATACAATACAATTTGTTCTTCCGCTGCCTCGACAGCGGGTTTTAGATCGGGATTGCCCAGGAAATATTCACGGAGCAGTGTACCGGACGCCTGACAGAGCCGATTATGCTGCGGAAAATAATTTTCCAGCAGAAAACGGGCGTATTTGACCAAGCGGAAGGGACCGTAAATATGAGGGCTTTCTCCCGGTAATTGTTCTACCGCTACACTAAAAAGATTCATGATTGCCTGTGGAATTTCCTCCGGAGCGGTGGCAAATACCAGCGTTTTTGCAATATCACAGTCATTTTTTCCCCGCATGGCGGTGCTGTGGCAATCGGTTGAGCCTGCAATAGGAATAGATTGCCCTTCCGCCCGCAGCTCCTGATAAAAAGCTGTTTGCAGGTTATTATCCCCCGGAGTGCATCCGCCTAATATTTCCAAAATGTCATAGTAGCCGCGGCGAATTACTTCTGTGGTAATGTGTGTTGGGCAGTTGTAACAGTGACGGCAGCTCCAGAAGGGGTGCGCTAGAATGGAAAGCCCACCCCGTTCACGGATTTTTTCCGTTACCCATTGATACCAGGCAACTTCTTCCGCATCCCGAGGGGAGAGACCCTCCAGCTTGCGGCTCAGCGCTTTTACTTCTTCTTTTACCGCTTCCCGGTTGGAAAGGATAATTTCATTTACGCTGCTTTGGCCGTTAAAATGAACAATGTGAAACCGGCCTAAATATTTATTATGTACCTCTTCCCCGGGGAATACGGTAAAACCGGTGGAAAGCGGTTCCATGCTCTTCTTTGCACGCAGGGAAGAGGGATAGTAGTGGTGATCGGTCAAAGCCATAAAATCATTGCCCAAGGCACGGTAGTTAGCGCAGACGATCTCGGGGGCTTCCTGTCCGTCGGACGCGTCGGAGTGGACGTGCAAATCCCCGGCATAGACC
>CAKSSZ010000133.1 GCA_934489915.1 uncultured Clostridia bacterium
GGCAGGGAAAGGGTGATGTCCGTTGCTGCCGCTTTTGCCGCATAAACGGTGGAAAGATAAAGCGTTGCCGGATTTTCACAGGGAACCGGATAGCCGAAATACAGAGAATAGGTCAGATTGGAAGGATCCAGCCAACCTGCCATACTGCTTCCCTCCGGAATGGTTACGGCACCGGCAAATTTTGTCCACTGATCTCCCACTTCCATGCCCGCCTCGCCATACTCCGCCGTGGGAGCCAAGCCGGCGGTTTTAACGCTGTGCATCAACCCCATATTAAAGCGGGTGGTTTTGCCCGCTTCAGCGGTTTTGACATAGACGCTCATCACCAAAGTATCTCCCGATTGCAGACCGGTTTTGTCAAAATAAACAAACGGAGACGTGCCGGGATTTTTACCTGCCACATAAGTTCCCACAATTGCCCTGGGAGTGGGATCATACTGAGAAATGCTTTCCGTAAGCGGTTCTAACATCAAGGTATTCCATTTTTTTGATCCGTCAAAATCGTCAATCATATCGGTTGCGCTGCCTGCCGCACCAACCTTCACCACAGCTGTGTCAGTTGATCCTTTTACGTCATTTTGATTAAACAGCCGGTAGTTTCCCTCCCGACCGGCAACGGTTTTAATCAAGCTGTCCGCAGCCTGTCCCTTGCTGCTGCTTTCGGTAAATGTGTTCACGTAATCTGTTGTCAAGTCCGGCTCTGCCGCCAATGCTGTCAGCCCGCTCAGAGATACTGCCAGAGCAAGCAGGAAACACAATGTCCTTCGTTTCATGGATTCATCCACTCCTTTATTTATTTTTGTAAATCTCCAAATAAAAGGAGACCTACCACACTGACATTATACAAGATTTACAAGCGGATTTCCATAGACAAAAAGAACATTTGCACTTTATAAACATTTATTTTTCATAGAAAAGAGGCTGTCTAAAAAGTGCCCTTTTTAGACAGCCTCTGCCTTATTTCTTATTTTCGTCTAACGCATGCTTGGCGCTCTCCACATTTTCCAAAGAAGGGATGGCCGCATTGGTGCGCCGATCTCTCCTGTTTGCCTCAGACAGGGCATAGGTGTCATACGCCTGCGGGTTTTTCTTTTTTTGTCGCTTCATCTCATCACTCTCCCACTACAGTTTGCGCAGCGGGACAAAATTTATTCGCAATCCCCCAGGGGTTCAATCACACTGCGGTACATATGCCGGAACACCAGGGCGCAAATAATCACTGCCGCCACCTCCGCAATGGGGAAAGCAAACCAAACCAGATCCACATTTCCGAAACGGGACAGCACATATGCGCTGGGCAGCAAAAAAACCAGCTGTCTGGCAAAGGAAATGCACATGCTGAACACCCCGTTCCCCAATGCCTGGAACACGGATGTCAGCACCACGGAAACGCTGGCAAATACAAAGCACAGACTGATAATCCGCAAAGCGGGCACGCCGATTTTCAGCATAGCGGGGGACGCGTCAAACAAATTCAAAAAGACGTCCGGCATCAGCTGGAACAGCAGCAATCCCACCAGCATAATGCCGGCGGCGTAAAAAATACTGTAACGGATGGTTTTGGTGATTCTGCTTTTCTTTTGCGCACCGTAATTATAGGAAATAATCGGAACCATTCCGTTATTTAATCCGAACACAGGCATAAAAATAAAGCTTTGCAATTTAAAGTACACGCCGAATACCGCCACGGCAGTGGTGGAAAATACCACTAAAATTTTGTTCATTAAAAAGGTCATTACAGAGCCAGTCGCCGCCATCAGCACCGAAGGAATCCCCACCATAAAAATCTGGCGGATCACATGCCAGCTGGGAACAAAATTAGCGGGGTGAATGTGAATTTCATGATTCTTGCGCAGATTAAACCAGAGCGCCAGCAGCATTCCTACAATCTGCCCGGCTACCGTGGCATAAGCCGCACCCGCAACCTCCAGCCTCGGGAACCCGAATAGCCCGAAGATCAAAATCGGATCCAAAATAATATTGGTCACCGCTCCCAACCCCTGGGCAATCATGGTATACACCGTTTTGCCGGTGGATTGCAGCAGCCGTTCCAGCATAATCTGCATAAAGCAGCCAAAGGACAGGGTGCAGCAAATGGTAAGATAGGTCACGCCGTAGTCTAAAATTTCGCCCGTGCCTTTTTGTGCCGTAAAATAAGGCTTCACCGCCGCCAGCCCCAAAACCAAAAAGAGCAAATATCCGCAAAAATTCAAAAACAAGCCATTCCCCGCCGTTTTATTCACCATTTCGTAATTTTTCTGCCCCAGCGAGCGGGAAAGCAGCGCATTGACGCCCACCCCCATGCCAACCGCCAGGGAAATCATTAAATTCTGCATAGGAAACGCCATGGAAACCGCCGTTAACGCATCCTCGCTCAGCTGCGCCACGAAAATAGAATCCACTACGTTATATAACGCCTGCACCAGCATGGAAATCATCATAGGAATGGACATACTGAGCAGCAAACGGTTGACGGGCATCACGCCCATTTTGTTTTCTTTTCCTTGTTCTGACATCATTCTTCCCCATTTCTTTATTCTAACCCTTTTATTATATAACGATTCGCCCGGTTTGTCAATCCGCAAATCCCGCTAATTATCCTTGACAAATACCCCAAAAAAGAGTAAACTATAACCAGAAAAAATTTTTTTGGAGGAATCGCCATGAAACCGGTCGTCATTACTTCCGGAATAGAAAACTGGCAAATTTTACAGCAGGAAAACGGCGTTGCCACAGCTTATTTACAGGGGAACTATCAAGCAGAAGCCGGGCAGCAGGTTCTGCTGCGGGTGATAGAGGAAAAAACAAATGAAATCATTGTGGATTTCACCCCGGCAAACTGTAAGGACGGGGACTGGTCCGTTGCACTGCCCATCCCCCGGGGCGGGTTATATCGGCTGGAAGCCCATTTGGAATGCCCCGCCGGCAGTGCCCCCTACCGCCGCACGCTGCGGGGAACGGTGATTCACCACATCGGTGCAGGAGAGGTATTCCTGATTGCAGGGCAAAGCAACGCCGCAGGAACCGGGCACGGACCGGCTGCGGACGAGCCTGAGCTGGGCGTGCACATATTGCGGGATCGGGCATACTGGGATCTTGCCACTCACCCGCTGGACGCAGAACGGGGATTCCACAGCCCCTTTCTTGCCTTTGGCAAAAGCATGAAGGAAAAGCTGGGCTGCCCCATCGGGCTGCTCCCCTATGCTCTGGGCGGTTCTCCCCTTTCCCGGTGGCTGCCGGAGGAGGAGGGCGACCTGTTTCGGGAAATGATGGACGGCTGCCGCAGCCGACAGATTGTCCCAAAAGCAATTTTGTGGTATCAGGGCTGCACAGATGCCATGAAAGGAAACACTGCAGGGTATCTGGAACGGTTTTCTCATTTTGTGGAAGACTGTCGGCAAGGGTTTGGCGATCCTCAGCTGCCCATTTTCACCTGTCAGCTGAACCGCCACGAGGATTTCAACCCCAACCCCCGGCAAAACGACGCCAACTGGGCGGCCGTTCGGGAGGCACAGCGGCAAGCGGCACGGCAGATCCCCAATTGCTCGGTGATGACCACCTTTGATTTATCCGTCAGCGATGGGATCCATAACAACCCCACCTCCAACCTGCTCTTGGGAAAACGGCTGGCTCGTCAGGTACTGAAAACCCTGTACAGAATCGGCTCCCTCCCGGCAGATCCCATGGATTTGCAGCAGGCGGTCATGACCGCTCCCGACCGTTTGGAGCTAATTTTTGCCCCTGTAACCGACCGGGTGTTTCTTTACGAAAGCGGCATAGAGGCGCCGATTGACGTTTCCGACCGTGACGGCGCCATTCCCATTACCCAAATTCAGGAGGGACAGGATCGGTTGATCCTCACCCTGTCCCGCCCGCCGAAGGAAGGGGCGGTAGTAAGCGCCATGGCACACGCCAAAAACACCCGGTATTTTGGGGACGCCACCACCCAAATTCCGGCGCTGGGTTTTTATCAGGTTCCCATTCTGAACTAAAAAATCCTATCAAAACAAGCTGTGGCAAAAGATGTTTCCTTTGCCGCAGCGTATTTCCGGCTTACAAACAAAACAAAGAAAAACCGCCCCTCATGGGCGGTTTCAGACTTTTGAAAAAGTCGGTCAACCACAAGCAAAGAAAACATTAATATATTTTTAACGAGAAAATCAAAGTATATTTTTTGCTTTATTGTTCTTGTTGAAAACAATGTATTTGCATTAGAAAAGCCTTGAAATCATCGAGATTTCAAGGCCTTTTGCTTGCTTTCACCGAACATGGACTCTATCGTATCGCATACGCCGACGAATCCATGTTCGGCAAATTTACCTTCCTTTTTCGAAGCCTGCCAGCGTGTCGATAAGTTTATCGACACGCTGAAACCGCCTCTTACAGGCGGTTCTGTAATTTTTGAATCAACTCGTCCTTTTGCTTCAGCTCTGCCTCATAGGCAGCGTTCAGCTGCGCCAGGTAGGCAATCACCGCTTTTTTCTCAAACCCAAAGGGCACGGTCGGGAACAGCTTTCCCGGTTCCTCCTCCTTCATCAAGATCCCTCCAGACAAAAATAATCTTCCCCGGTTTTTTGGGGATTCAGTGTGCCGTTAAACTGATCGGTCAACTCGGCAAGCGCCGCCTGCTCCCGATCTGCCGCCACCCAAAATTCCGCCGTAATCTCCGCTCCAAACTCCGCTTGCGGCGCAGAGGCGCCCATGCTTTCCAGTGCCTTTTGCAACCGCCCCCAATCTCCGTAAG
>CAKSSZ010000134.1 GCA_934489915.1 uncultured Clostridia bacterium
GGGAGGAGCAGCCGTCTGTCATTCCCGGATGGGGCTGACGCAGAGAAACGCATTTTCCTGCTTTCTGACAATAGGTTTCACAGTGGAGCCGAACGCAGTTTTTTGGTGCGGCAACGGTTTTTACCCGGTAAATAGCTGCCTCCAGATTCGGCACAATTTTATTGATACCGGCGATGATAATAACTGATTTCGGCCCGTAGACCAATGCTGCGACCCGATTGCCGTTGCCGTCCACGTTATAAAGCTCCCCCTCTTCGGTCAGAGCATTGGTACTGGAAAGGTATACGTCCGCAGTCAGGCTGTCCCGATAAATTTTTTCCACCGACTGGCGGCTCAAGCCCTCCTGATAGCGGTCAAACAAATGATATTTCGGCTGACGCAGGTGGTCGATGACGCCTGCTTCAAACAGCGTCATAGATCCCCCGATTCCAACGGTGCTGCCGGCGGGAATGAGGGTTTCCAGCAAGGGGACGACCTCTTCTTTGGCAGACAGATAATAAGTGGTCATGCCGTTTTTTTCTAAGGCGTCTCTTACTTTTTGGATGGTTTGTTGTGTGACCATGTGATATTCCTCCTACATAGCAGTAAAATAAGAAAGCATAAAATCCCAAAGGCGACGCCGCAGCTATCCAGCAGCATATCGGAGAACTGACAGCTTCTCCCCGGGACAAAATATTGATGCAGTTCATCGCTTGCGGCATAGATGCTCCCCATGGGCCATGCCCAAAAAACAGAGAGCAAACGGTGGGGGAGGGTCTGAAAAAGTGCGTTCGCACAGGAAATTCCAAGCAGGGCATAAATAGAAAAATGCGCTGCTTTTCGGACAAAATGATTCCAGGCAGCGGTAAATTTCCATAGGCTGCCGGTAGAACAGGGAATTCCGAACAGTTTGCAGAACCAACCATAGGTTTGCTGCAAAAATCCCCGGCTGACCTGGCTGGATTCTTCTGCGTTTTGTGCGGAAAAGCAGAAAATGAGAACCGCTACAGCCGCCACAGCCAGCCAGGAACAAAGAATCATGGTTTTTCGGGAAAGCTTCATAGGACCTCCCATTTTATTGGTCGTGGGTGACAGTGCCGTCTGAAAACAGATCTATCTGCTCGCCCAATACTTTTGCCTCCGGCTTGAAAATACCCGCTTGGAAAAAGGCCTTCATACGGGAGCCGTACTCCCGCAGCGTCATCCAGCTGCCGGAGGAATCCGTTTCTGCTGCGTCCACCCCGTAGGTGGTAATGCCCAGTTGATGACCGATATAAACTGCCCGCACATTGTGATAGTGCTGTGTGGCAACAATGGCATGAGAGACGCCGTACACGTGGCCGGCACGATACATGGTTTCGTAGGTGTCATATCCGTCATGATCGGCAAAAATATCCCGGCTCGGCACATCCAGTTCTTCCAGATAACGAATCATAACCGCCACCTCGTTATAGTTGTCGGTGCGGTGATCGCCAGAGACCAGGATTTTTTTTGCGCAGCCCTGCTGATAGAGCCGATAACCCAGATCCAACCTGTTTTGCAGCACTTTGGAAGGAGTGCCGTCTCCATTAATGCGTGCGCCGGGAATAATCACGGCGTCTACCGTCGGAGCTTGATCCGGCGGGACAATATAATTGCTGCCGTATTGTTCCACCAGGGAATTGACAGACAGGCAAAGAGCCAGTGCAATCACGGCGACGGCAGCCAGCAGACCGCCTAAAATAGAAAGAAATGATTTCAAAATGACTTGACCGCCTTTCTGGGTCAGACAAACGGTGTGTACATGTTGTGTCTGACGGTGAATGTGATGGTGCGCCTTCAGCGATTTTCTGAAAGCTGCTTAATCTTTGACAATCCTTCCGGAGAAGAAATGAAAATATGACCGTTTTTTTCGGCTACAATTACGTTGGATAGCCCGACAATGCTGATTTTGCTTTCTGCCGGGTATACCAGGCAATCCCGGCAGTCGATCTGCCGGCTGTTCCCTAACAGCACGTTTCCGTCCAAATCCGCCAATTCTTTATAGTGTCGGTGCAGTGCGGTAAATCCCCCTAAGTCGGACCATTCGGGGTTCACCGGCAGCACCGCTACATGGCGGGACTGCTCCAGCACGCCCACATCGAAGGAAATGACAGGGCAGGCCTCCAAGGCCTGATCGGGGGGCATGCAGGCAAAGGCTTCGGAAACAGGCGGGCAATAGGAAGCGGTTTCCTGTAAAAAGAGCGCCGAATCAAAAAGAAAAATACCGCTGTTCCAAAAATATCCTTCCCGCAGGTATTGTTTTGCGGTTTCGTAGTCCGGTTTTTCGCAAAACTTCTGAACCCGAAAACCGCAGTCAATTGCTTCTCCCCGTTTGATATAGCCGTAACCGGTTTCCGGCCGATCCGGCAAAATGCCAAAGGTGACCAAATACTGTTTTGCCAATTTTTCCGCCTGCAAAATTGCGGCGGTCAGCACCTCCGGTTTTCCGATGGAATGGTCACAGGGCAGGGCGGCGATGACGCCGCCTCCCCGGCGGGACACTTCTCTTACTCCCAGCATTAACGCCGGGAGGGTGCCGCGCGCCACGGATTCATATAAAATATTTTCAGCCGGCAGGGTCACCCCTAACTGCTCCAGCTGTTCTTGAATTTGCGTTCGGTAGGTTTGACCGGTCAGTACTAAAATATGAGCTTCATCCGTAAATTGCAGGCAGCGGCGCACGGTATTCTGAAAGAGAGAGTAATCCTCTCCCTCCAGCTGAATAAATTGCTTTGGATGGGGAACGGTGGAAAGAGGCCACAGTCTGGTACCGCCCCCGCCTGCTAACAGCAATGCATACATAGGGTTCCTCCTAACGGATTTGTCCGTTTCCGTAAATAATATACTTTGTGGTGGTCAGCTCTTTTAAGCCCATAGGACCGCGGGCGTGGATTTTTTGTGTGCTGATGCCGATTTCAGCACCAAATCCAAATTCAAACCCATCTGTAAACCGGGTGGAAGCATTGACATAAACCGCAGCGGAATCCACCTGCTGTAAAAATTGCTGAGAGGCGGCGTAGCTGTCTGTTACAATGGCTTCTGAATGATGCGTGCTGTACTTTTGAATATGGGCGATGGCTTCCTCCAAGCTGTCTACTACCTTGACTGCCAGAATGTAGTCCAAAAATTCTGTGGCGTAATCCTCTTCGGTGGCGGGCTGCGCCGGGATGATACCGCAGGTAGTCGGGCAACCTCGCAGGGTTACGCCGGCCTTGGTCAGTGCGTCATATGCCGCAGGTAAAAATTTAGATGCAATGTCCCGATGAACCAGCAGCGTTTCGGCTGCGTTGCAAACCGATGGGCGGGAGGCCTTTGCATTGACGATAATAGAGACGCCCATGGCAAGATCCGCATCCCGGTCAATATATACATGACAGTTACCGGTGCCTGTTTCAATCACAGGTACGGTGGCATTTTGCACCACGGATGAAATTAATCCCGAGCCGCCCCGGGGGATGAGTACATCCACATAACGGTTGCAGCGCATTAGCTCCGTTGCTGTAGAGCGGGCGGGGTCGGTGACCAGAGAAACGGCGCCTTGAGGAAGATCAGCCCGCTGCAGAGCTTCGTGCATTGCCTTTGTAATAGCAATGTTGGACTGCATGGCGTCGCTCCCTCCCCGGAGGATAACGGCGTTTCCGGACTTCAGGCAAAGCGCCGCTGCGTCCGCTGTGACATTGGGTCTGGATTCATAAATAATGCCGATTACGCCTAAGGGTACTCGCTTTTGACCGATGGTCAGTCCGTTGGGACGCTGCCACATGGAAAGCACTTCCCCCACCGGGTCGGGCAGGGAGGCCACCTGGCGCACTCCCTCCGCCATGGCGGCAATTCGATTGGAATCTAAGGAAAGCCGATCCAGCATGGGGGTTGGCGTACCCTTTTGACGTGCCTGATCCACGTCCAGACGGTTGGCTTGTAAGATTTCTGCTTCATGTGACAGCAGTGAATCTGCAATGGCGCAAAGCGCTTTGTTTTTTTGTGCTGTGGAGCAATTGGCAAGCACAGTTGCCGCTGATTTTGCAGCTTCTCCTAATTGTTCTATGAGTGTTTTCATCGAAATATCCCTTCCTTATTTTGTTCTTTTCTGAAAGAGGGTTCCCCGGAAGTTATCTTCAAAAATATCAAATAAAATATCCGGATGCTCTCCGTTGGCAATAATCATATCGCAGCCGTTGGAGGTGGCAATGTCAGCAGCAATGAGCTTGGTGATCATGCCTCCTGTTCCCCGGCGGGAGCCGGCTCCGCTGGCGCTGGCTTTGATCTCGTCCGTGATTTCCGGCACTACGGGGATCAGCTTGGCAGAGGGGTGTTTATGGGGATCCCGATCGTACAGCCCGTCGATATCCGACAACAGAATCAGCAGATCTGCCCTGACCGCCGCCGCCACGATGGCGGACAGGGTGTCGTTGTCGCCGATGCCGAATTCAGCAGTGGAGAAAGTGTCGTTCTCGTTGATGACCGGCAGCGCGCCCAGCTCCAGCAGCCGCTCCAGCGTGTTGTGGAAGTTCTGCTTGCGCACGCCGCCTTCTTCAATGTCGGCGGCGGTGATGAGCAGCTGCGCAACGGTGTGGTTGTATTCGGTGAACAGCTTGTCGTAGGTGTACATCAGTTCGCACTGGCCGACCGCCGCAGACGCCTGCTTGGTCGGGACGTCCTTCGGC
>CAKSSZ010000135.1 GCA_934489915.1 uncultured Clostridia bacterium
CTTCCACTCCGTGCAGCCTTGCAATCATATATTGGGCGGCATTGTAGGTGCTGCTGTTTTTTCGTTTTGTCGCCTTCATCAGCGTAATCTTCATATTCTCACCAAACCTTTACTCTGTCCTGAGGCGCAACCCACATGCCGTCCTGCTCGGTGATGCCAAAGGCCTGATAGAATTCCTCACAGTTTACCACCACACGGTTCACCCGCAGCTTATCCTCGGAATGCACATCAATTCCGGCGGCATAGACTGCATACTCCCGGGTTTTGGTGCTTGCCCATGCCCGTGCCATGGAGCGGTACAGCTTTTGATAATCCGGGTGCTCCTGACGGGAAACAATCTCGGTAATGCATTGCACCGCCCCCTGGTCAGACACATTTTCACTTAATGTTTGCCGACCGTTCATAGGCACCCCGGGGATTCCTTCCTGTCCGTCATAAAAGCGCACCATCGCCTCGCATCTTTTGGAAAATTCGGCGTAATCCTCTTCCGTCCACCAGTCTGCGGCATTTCCGTTTTCATCAAATTTTGCCCCGTTGTTATCAAAGGCATGGGTAATTTCATGGGCAATGATATAACCGATAGCTCCTAAGTTTTCTTCATACGACGCATTCACGTCATACATAGGCGGCTGTAAAATAGCTGCCGGGAAGGTGATGTCGTTTGCAGTGGCGTCATAGCACGCATTCACCGTGTACGGGGACATGATCCACCGGGTTTTATCCACCGGCTGCCCCTGACGGCTGTTATAATCCGCTCTGGACGCTTTAGCAATGGCAATGATATTTTCAAAATAGCTGCCGCCCTCTTCCCCGGGGCGAATCTCCGTCTGATCCAGATAGGTTGTAAAATGATCCGGATAGCCGATTTTAATGTTCATATGATCCAGCTTGCGGATCGCCTTTTCCTTGGTTGTCTGGCTCATCCAATCCAACGCCGCAATCCGTTCCTTGTACACCGAAATAATATCCTGCACCATTTTTAACACGTTTTGCTTAGCGTCCTCGGTAAAATATTTTTCCGCATACAGCTCACCGATATAATCCGACATGGTTTGGGATAACACCTGTGCCGCCAACTCCTCCTCTGTATAGGTACCGGAAATATTCAAATATTCCGCATTAAAGGTATTGGCTGCGTCAACAAAACCGGTAGAGAGAGAACCGCCGTAGCCGTTGAGCAAAGAAATTTTCGCAGCAGTTTTCAACGCTGCCAAATTCTCATCCGTGAAGGAGGCGGCAAATTCTTTCACCAGCTCCGGATTGGTAATCTGGATCTTCGGCTCCTCCTTCACCCCCGAGTCCGCCAGCACCGTATTCAAATCCAGATTGGGAAAGAACGAGGCAATTTCACTCAGGGAATAGGTGTGGTAAATCTTATCCACATCACCGCCCTCCTCGGGGTTTAGCGCCTTTTTGGAAAGCCGTTGCTCCAGGGCATAAAATTCGTTTACCTGTTCGTCAATCCCCTCCTCTCCCGCAAGAGATAACAGGGTACTTAAATAACGGAAGTAGACACCCTTTTGCGCTTCGGTTCCGGATTCATAAAAGCTTTTGGGCATCATCGGCTCCAATGTCCCGAATGCGGGGATGTATTTGGTGCTGTCCTTTAAGTCAACCGTAATGGAAAAGGCAGCATACGGCGCAAAACAGATTTCCTGCTGCATCACGCTCTGCACCTTTGCCAGATCCTGCACCGTTTCCGCTCCGTTGATCAAATCCAAATATTTTTGAATGGGGGCAACTCCGGCACGGTTCCGCCCTTCTTTATCCAAAATATTGCGGTAAAAATCAGCCATCTTTTGTTCTCGGCTGCCCTTCTTGCCGCCTTTTGCAATCGCCTCCTGAATGATTTCATTCACCCGATCGCCCGACTCATCCCCTAAATCATAGAGGGTTCCCGCCATGACACGCCCCGGTCTGATCTCCATTTGGTTCAGTGCCGTCCGGTTCACCGCCGCATAAAAATCATCTTTTTCATTGGTGCCGAAAAGGGCATAGGCACGTTGGATAAAACGGGTCATCTGCTCCTTTGTTACATCCTCATCCGGCGAAAAAATGCCGTCGGCGGTTCCTGCTGCCAAGCCTGCGTCCAGCACCGGCTGCAGCTCCCCCTTTGCCCAGTCAGGCAGGTCGGTAAAGGCGTCGCTTTTCAATGCCACCCGTGCGTTATGGCCGGTTAATTCCGGCAGCGTCCCGAAAGCACGGGACAGCATCACCAAGGCCTCCGCCCGGCTCACACCCCAATCCTCATGAAGCTGACCGTCCTCATAGCCTTTGATAATGTCGGTATAAGCTACCTTCGGGTTGTAATCATCCGCCGCAGAAAGCAGCATGGAGGCCGCCTCCCCACGGGTTAAATGCTCTTCTGCCGCAAATGCGTTACTGCCAAAGAGCATGGCGGTTGCCAACCCTAAGGCAGCCATTTTTTTCAATCTTATTTTCATCTTTCATCCTCCTTTCGCTGCAGCCAGGCTTCTTTTGTGATACAGGACACATGCTCCGTCCGGTTCAGGCCGGGAATCAGACAGGGAACATTGTGGGTCGTGTGATGATAGGAAAACCCGCATTTTTCCTGCACTCTCCTTGACTGAATATTACCGTCAAAGCAGCTGCACCAGATTCGGTTCATTCCCAGCTCCTCAAAGCCCCGCTCCAGCAGCCGCACCACCGCCTCCGGGATCAAGCCCTGCCCCCAGAACGGAACCCCGATCCAATACCCTACTTCACATTCTGTATCCGGCAGGTCAAAGTTGCTGTCGGCTCCCATCATCAAGCCTACGCATCCCACCGGCCGATCGTCCCCCCGCAGGGTTACGGCATAGGTTTCCGGTGCGGACAGCACCGTTTGGATCACCCGCCGGCTATCCTCCACACCGGTATGAACCGGCCAGCCGGCAATCGGTCCCACCAAAGGATCCTTGGCATATTGATACAGGCTTTCCCCGTCCGATACATCCCACGGGCGCAGAATCAACCGCTCGGTTTCCAGAATCATAACTCATCCCCCATTTTCCAATGGCAAAAAATTCCGCCTTCATTCCTAACTAACGTTCGTTAGTTATATTTTAATACAGAACGGGAGCCGTGTCAAGCCCTCCCCGCAGATTTTTTACGAAAGGGACTTTATACGCTTTTTCCCAGCCGATCGGTAATGCTCCGTCTGCACATCTGCCGGTAACAAAGAGAAGGCACGATCACAGAAATCACCGCCAGCAAAAGTAAAGTAATCAAAATCGGCAGCACCGTAAAATGATAGGTAAAAAACCACATTTGCCGAGATAACGCCAGCACCAGCAGATAGCTTAGCACATTTCCCACAGTAAGAGTAAATAAGGCAGCGGCAATGGCATAACAGCCCCCCTCACAGATCAGCATCCGCCTCAGCTGCCCTCCGGTCATGCCAATGGATTGAAGGGTTGCCAGCTCATGCTCCCGGGCAGAAATGGAGGTGATCATGGAATTGACAAAGTTCAAAATGCCAATCAGCCCCAAAATAAAGCTTAAAATACCGCCGATCCATAAATACATATTCCGTGCGCTATAAAACATTTCCTCATAACTGGAGCGGGACTTATAATCCATGGAGGGATTGGTCGTTTCGCAATATTGCTGCACCCATTCCTCTACCTGATCCCGTTTGTCCTCCGCCACGTTAAACGCCAGACTCAATGCGCAGCGTTCCCCGGTTTGGGCGATAAATTCATCCGAATTCATGATAAAATAAACGTCCAGCAAATTGCTATACTGGGGACTCAGCGCATAGACAACATCCCCGATTGCCATTACCTCGTAGTCCTTCGTGCGATCTCCGTAATCAATGGTGACCCGATCGCCGACGTCATAATACCGTCCGCTGCCGTCATCCAGCAAGGAGGAAACCACAATATAATCGCCGGTTGCAAACTTTTCCCGGTCAAAGGTTCCGGCGGTAATCTGGAGCCGGTCTGCGGCAATGCCGTCCACTCCGTAAATGCGTGAAATCATGGTGTGCTCTTCCCGAATGTCATTCACCAGCCCGCCCACATATTGCTCCGGCAATTCCTTTGCATACCGGCGGCAAACCTCCAGGGCATTTTCTGCCGCCTCATCGCTCAAACGGTGCGTACCCAGCCGGAGATAGACGTGCCCCGTTTCCGTCACCCCGTCCAACCCCGCCACAGTTTCTGCCAGCTCCGGCGTTACACCGGTCAGGTTCCGGGTTGTGCTTATGGGCGAGGTAACCGTCCGATCCGTGATATAAAAATCCGAAACAACCATGTTTTGCAAATATTTGTCCATATCAAACCCACGGGTAAAAGTCACGGTGATATTCAGCAGCAGAATCGACAGAGACGCGGACAAAATCACCGCAATGGCTTTCTTCGGCATTCGTTTCATGGTATCCAGTGCCATGGACATACAAGTAATTTTCGCTGTTTTTTTGCTGCCTTTTTTCAGGCTGAGCACCTGGGTATAACGGATTGCCTCCATGGGGGAAACCTTCGCCGCATACCGGCAGGGCTTAATGCAGCTGATCATCACCGTAACAAAGGTAAATAGGGCGCCCCCCACCAATACCAGGGGATGAAAAGCAACGCCGTAATCGGGGAGGGTGGTGGTTCGCATGACAAGCGGCACCAAGCCAAAGGATAGCAAATACCCCAGTCCCAACCCTGCGG
>CAKSSZ010000136.1 GCA_934489915.1 uncultured Clostridia bacterium
GTGTAGGCGCTTCCCGTGTGCGGGATCTGTTTGAACAGGCAAAAAAAGCGGCTCCTGCGATTATCTTTATTGATGAAATTGATGCCGTAGGCCGGCAAAGAGGAGCGGGCTTAGGCGGCGGACATGATGAACGGGAGCAAACCCTGAATCAGTTATTGGTGGAAATGGACGGCTTTTCTGTCAATGAAGGCGTGATTATTATTGCCGCCACCAACCGCCCGGATATTTTAGACCCTGCGCTGCTGCGCCCCGGTCGGTTTGACCGGCAGGTTGTGGTGGGAGTGCCGGATGTGAAAGGCAGAGAGGAAATTTTAAAAATTTATGCCCAAGGGAAATTTATTGGGGATGATGTAGATCTGGCAGTGCTGGCGAAGAGCACCATCGGCTTTACCGGCGCCGACCTGGAGAATTTGATGAATGAAGCGGCACTGCTGTGTGCCCGTGCAGGAGAAAAGGTAATTCATATGGCTCATTTGAAAGAAGCCATGCTGAAGGTAACCATGGGACCTGAGAAGAAATCACGTGTGGTGACAGAGCGGGATAAGAAAATTACAGCGTACCACGAAGCAGGCCATGCGGTAACTGCCTATTTGCTGCCCTTGGTGGACGATGTGCACCATGTTACCATTATACCCCGCGGGCGTGCCGGCGGATTTACCATGACTCTGCCCAAAACAGACGATCAATATACGACCAAAGAACAAATGTTGGAGAATATTATTATGTCTATGGGCGGCCGGGCTGCAGAAAAGCTGGTCATTCAGGATATTACCACAGGCGCCTCCGGAGATATTCAACACGCAACCCAGATTGCAAGGGAAATGGTTGTCTCCTATGGAATGAGCGATAAGTTAGGGCCGATTTCTTATAAATCCTCTCAGGATGAAGTGTTCATCGGCCGGGATTTTGGCCATTCCAAGCTGTACAGTGAAGAAATTGCAGCCGAGATTGACCAGGAAGTACATCGGATTATTGAGGAATGCTACCACAAGGCGATTGCATTGCTGGAAGAGCATATGGATCAGCTCCATGCTGTATCTCATGCACTGCTGGAGCGGGAAGTGTTGGATCATGATGAGTTTGCTGCGGTAATGGAAGAGAAAAAACAAACGGAAGAAGAATAAAACAAAAAAAGCCTTGCGACCAGGGGAATTCCTTTTGCCGCAAGGCTTTTTCTTCTTTGATCAGATAAATTTTAATTGATCCGGCGTCAGCGGACGGGCATGGTATTCTTCCAAATAATCCAACAATTCATCGGCATCTTGAAAGAAACGGTACAATTCTCTGCAATGCGCTGCCATAAAGTTTTGTTCAATGGCAGCTTCCATCATGGCAATCATTTTATCAAAAAAACCGTTTACATTTAAGGCAGCAATGGCTTTTTGATGTCTTCCCAGCTGCTTTAATGTGAGAATTTCAAAAAATTCTTCAAAGGTTCCGATTCCGCCGGGGGTCATAATGAATGCGTCCGCCCGCTCTTCCATAATTTGTTTCCGTTCCCGCATGGTTTCCGTATAAATAAATTCTGTGCAGTCCGGGAATAAAACGCCGTCTACATTAAAAAAGGATGGCGCTACCCCAAGAATATTCCCGCCGCCTTTTTGAACGCCGCGGGCCGCAGCACCCATCAAGCCGTTTGCACCTCCGCCAAACACTAAGTGATGTCCCCGCTTGGCAAGCTTTTCACCCAGGGCTTCCACTGCAGCCACATAGGATGCGTCTATTTTATTGCTGGAAGCGCCGTATAAGCAAATATTCATGAAAAAACCTCCTGTCTTTAGAATATATTCCGTTTTTTGTTCTGTCAGAACCGGTCAATGCCGGGTTTCTCTTATTATAGCATGTTTTTTTCATTTCTTCAAGTCTATTTTTCCAGACAGGCAGCCAAACAGCTTTCCAATATAGTCCAATCGGTTACGGCGGAGGATTTGAGTGCCATATCGCATTGAGCGGTCAGCGTCACCAGTCGGGACAGCCGTTCCTCAGATTGTTTCCTTGCTTCTGCCGTATGCAGCTTTACCACATACGGGTGCAATCCGGTAGATTGGGGGGTAGGCTGCGGACAATGTTTGATTTTATATAGATCACAAAAAGATTTTGCCAGAAAACCGGTGATTTTAATGGGGCTTTCCCGCAGCGCTTTCAGATCTTCCAGAATGGAAAATGCAAGGGTTCCGTTGCCGGCTAATACCGCCTTGCTCAAATCAAAAATGCGATTTTCGATGGAAGGGGTCACTACAGCGTCAATCTGTCCGGGAGTAATCAGCTCGTCGGTCAGGCTGCAAAGCTTATTGATTTCCTGCTCCAGCCGAAACATTTCCGTTCCGCAGCGGGAAATAAGATGCTCCATTGTTTTGACCGTGATTTTTTTCCCCTGCTTTTGCACGCTGATATTAATCCATGTCTTGAGCTGCGCTTCGGTCAGGGTGGAGCATTCTACAGGCTCGGTCAGAGCAAGCAGCTTTTTTTGCTTTTTATCAATGGCTTGCTCGGCAAATATGAGACAAACATAATCCGGCAGTTCTGAAAGCGCCGTCATAAGATAATCCTTTTCCGCTGCCCGGGGCGCTTTAAAAACGCCGGTATTTTGCAGCAGCATCAGCTTTTTTTCTGCAAACATCGGAGGCGTTTGCAAAAATTGCTCCATTTTTTCCGGCTCAATTTTGTCGGTTTGATAAAAGTTAAAATCCCGCAGCGTATTCTCCGGAACGGTAAGCGCTGTAATCTGGCGGCAATACTGCCGAATCAAATAAGGCTCGTTGCCGTATAATAAATACACCGGTCGAAGTGTTTGTCGGCTTAACTCTTGTTTTAATTCCTCCGGCTTCATAAGCTTTCCTCCTTTTTATTGATCATCGGAATCTATCACTGTTTGCTTCCACAGCCCGTTTTTCCATACAAATTGCAATGTTCCGGTATGTTTGGTGGAGTAGGTCACAGTTCCCAGCTGTATTTCGTCCCGTCCGGGGCGTTTCCGGAGTGGGGCTTGTTCGGATGGCTCCTTAGCAATTTCAGCTTGCAAACCATTATTTTGATACCAGGATAGGCCGCCCTCCTGTTCGATAAAACAGTAGCTGCTGCGGGAAAAAGAGAATTTAAAATCCGTTGTAAAATCTACTGCTGTTACTTCATTGTTTTCCGCAATTCGCTTGATTTCCGGGGCAAGCTCGGCATCTGTGGCGATCAACGTGTTGGCAATGCTGAGATCTTCTCCCAACCGGCGGAAAAGTGCGGCCGTGTTTTTGTTATAATTAAGAAAGTAAAAAACCTGGATGCTTCTTAGATTGCGTTCTTCAAAATACGCTAAAAAGTCTTGGTAATCATAAGGAAATGAGGTGACCTTTTCGGGCATCCCGGCAATGACAACTGTTTGTCCGGAGGCAGATTGTATCACCATATTATCAATTTCTCCTGCGTCAACCACCGTCACGCAGTCTTGGTGCGTTTGCCGGTATTGCTGAACGCCGCCCACGACAAAACACACAATGCAGCATAGGAGCAAAGCGGTGGATTTGCGTTCCCGGGTCAGTTGATAACCGAGCAAAATGAATAAAATAAAAGCTGCCGTGAGAATCGGTGCGGGCGAGGGAAAAGAGAGGATCGGCGCTTTTGCCAGCAAATCAAGCGGGCCAAACAAAAGTGCGGTTATATGGTCAATGACCCACCCTCCCGCAGATGCCAATGCAGGGCAAAGAGCAGTCAGCAAAACAAAGCATAAAATGGCTGCCAAATAGAGGGGGAACAAGGGAACCAGCAGCAGATTGGCAAGGAGAGAAACCAGCGGGAGCTGGTGGTAAAAGTGGAGTACAATTACCAATGTACTTATATAGGAAGAAACGGAAACACACAGCAAATCCCGCAGTTCCCGGTGAGGAATCCATTTTTTTGTTTTTCTGCTGAGAAACGGAGCAAATGCCAGAATGCCAAAGGTTGCAGAAAAAGACAGAAGAAATCCTGTCTGAAAAAGCCGGGTTGGGTTGAACAAAAGAATCAAAAAAGCGGCAATGAACAGAGAATTTACAGAGTCCGCCTCTGCCCAAAAGTAGTAGGAAGCCAAAAAGAGAAAGTTCATAATGCAGGCACGGAGGACGGCCGGCTGGCCGCCCATAAACGATGCTAAAAACAGAGGAAGCAGCAAACAAAGCGGCTTTTGCGCCCGGTAGGGGATCTTCAAAAGCTGCATAAAAGACATCATGAGAAACAGCAAAATAGACACATGCAAGCCTGAAACGGAAATAATATGAGAGGTTCCGGTTCGGCTGAACGCAAGCTTTTGGACAGAACTAAGCTCGGAACGGTCGCCGGTAAACACAGCCAAAGCAATGCCCCGCCAGGGAGAGGACAGAGAACGGCGCAGCATTGCAGATACCCGCACCCGTAATTTCATGGGTGCGTAACGGATGCGGTGCGCCAAGGAGGGAGCCGGAGCTGTGGTAAAGGTTGGGTCGCTGCAGGTAAAGGAATATCCTTCCTGCACCAAATATTCGCCAAAGCCCTCTCCGTTTTCTTCCAGGCTGGCAGATGCCTGCAGCTTTCCTTTTGTCGCTACAATTTCACCCGGAGAAAGTTCTTTTTTTGTTCTCATCCACATGGTGAGGCGGCATCGCTCCCCGTCCAGCTGAATCAAAGCCAGGCGGTAAGAATAGGCG
>CAKSSZ010000137.1 GCA_934489915.1 uncultured Clostridia bacterium
CAATTCTGCAATGGAAATTGGCTATGTTGTAAAGAAAAACAGTCCGATCAGTAAAATCGGCGAGATCTATTTATCGGAGGTAAAGCAATATCTGGATCAGGTCAGCCATAGGGTTTCATAATCCGATCCGGCATACGGCGGGTTACATATTTCACCCCACTGACTCATATACATGGCAGGGGGTGGGAAGGTTGAAGATGATAGAATGGTGGAACCAAAATATCCTTTGGGGGCTGCCAATGTTGGCTTTGATGATGGGCTGCGGCATTTATTTAACGGCCCGTACCGGAGGATTTTTGTATTTTCATTGGCGGGAAATGGCAAAGCATACCGCTTTATCCTTAAAAATGAGACGAAAGGGGACGGAGGGTGTTTCTCCCCTTCAGGCGGTTTCCACCGCCTTGGCAGCTACGGTGGGGACGGGGAATATCGTCGGCGTTTCGGTTGCGGTAGCACAGGGCGGTGCCGGAGCAATTTTTTGGATGTGGATTGCTGCGTTCATCGGTATGATGACTAAATTTTCCGAGGTGACCTTAGCGGTGGCGTACCGACATAAAAATCACCGGGGAGAGTTTTACGGCGGCCCCATGTATTACATCAGCGAGGGGGTGGGGAGCCGGTTTTTAAGCACATGTTTTTGTGTGTTTGGCGTGTTATCCTCCTTTGGGATCGGGAACATGGTACAGGCAAACGCTATGGCGCAGGGATTGGCGGAAGGGTTTGGAGCGCCGCCGTTGGGAACCGGTCTGGTGGCCGCCGGATTGGCAGGTTTGGTTTTGGTAGGCGGGATTCGCCGTATTTCCAGGGCGGCAGAATTTTTGGTGCCGTTTATGGCGTTGTTTTACATGCTGGGGGCGGCAGCGGTGCTGTTGCAGCATTGGCAAGCCATACCGGCGGCATTCGGACAGATCCTTCAGGAAGCCTTTACCGGTCGGGCAGCGGTTGGCGGGGCGGCAGGCTTTGGGGTCAGTCATGCCATCCGCATTGGCGTGGCACGGGGGACCTTTACCAATGAAGCAGGACTGGGGAGTGCGCCGATTGCGCATGCGTCCGCACAAACGGAGCATCCGGTGATGCAGGGGTTTTGGGGCGCTTTTGAAGTGTTTTTTGATACTTTGGTGATGTGTACGGTGACGGCTTTGGTCGTATTGACTGCGGGAGAAGGCTTGCAGGGCGGCGGCACCACGGTGCAGCGAATTTTTGCAGAGCACATTCCGGGTGGCGGCGCTATGATCCCCATCAGCCTGACCTTATTTGCTTTCTCTTCTATTCTGGCCTGGTATTATTACGGGGAGCAATGTATGAAATGGCTGGCGGGGGAGGAGATCCTAAAATGGTACCGCAGGATCTATTTGTGTGTTATTGTGCTGGGCTGTACCATGGGGCTATCGTCTGTTTGGCAGCTGGCGGATTTGTGGAATGGGCTTATGGCGCTGCCAAATCTGCTTGCGTTGTTTTTACTTGCGCCCCGGGTGGCGGAGCTTACCGAGGAGTATCAAAAGTAGAAAAAATGCCGATAAAAAAGCAAGGCAGCAAAGAATTCCTTTTTGCTGCCTTGCTGTTGACTGATCTGTTATTTCCTGGCCGGTCTTAATGAGCAGCTGCCGGTAATTTCAGAATCTTCCTCCATTGCCATAGCGGCATAAGTAATATCGCCCTTCAGCTTGCCCTTTGAAATCATACTGACCTGCCCTTTTGCCGTAACATCGCCTACGACTGTGCCGGCAATTAAAATATTATGACCTGTAATATTGCCGTTGACCTCCGCTTTTGCGGAGACAATGACATCTCCCTTGGTTTTTAAATTACCGTTAACGAATCCGTCAATTTTTACTGTGCCGGTTAAGGTAATGTCCCCGTCGATACAGCAATCTTTTGAAATCAGTGTCTGAACCTCAAGCGTTTTTCCAGCCATAGGGAAGCTCCTTTCAAATCAGAATTAATATGCCTTTGCCCAATAAACCATGTGCTTTGCCGGTTTTCCGCAACATACGCAAACATCGGAAACATGTTCTTCCTCAAAGGGAATACATCTGGATGACGCAGCAGTTGCCTCCTTGATTTTATCTTCACACTCCCGGTTGCCGCACCACATTGCTTTTACGAAACCGCCCTTTTCTTCCAGCACGGAGGCGAATTCTTCAAAGTTATGGGCGACAGAGGTTTTATCCTCTAAATTTTTCTTTGCTTTTGCATATAGGGACGCCTGAATCTCCTCTAACAGTTCGCCTACCTTAGCGGGCAGCTCGTCCAAAGAAACAAAAATCTTTTCCCGGTTATCACGGCGTACCAAAACGGCTGTGTTATTTTCTAGATCACGGGGGCCGATTTCCAACCGCAGGGGAACCCCTTTCATTTCATACTCGCTGAATTTCCAGCCGGGCATTTTGTCTGTCAAATCCATTTTGACCCGATATTGCTGGGAAAGAGTTTCATAAAGCTCCTGCGCCTTTTCCGTTACACCGGGCTTATGCTGTGCAATGGGGATGATCATGAGCTGGGTCGGCGCTACCTTCGGCGGCAGAACCAGACCGCTGTCGTCCCCATGTACCATAATAATGGCGCCGATCATTCTGGTAGAAACGCCCCAGGAGGTTTGGTGCACATATTGCAGCTGATTATTCTGGTCGGTATACTGAATGCCAAAGGCTCTTGCAAACCCGTCCCCAAAATTATGGGAAGTACCGGATTGCAGCGCCTTGCCGTCATGCATCAAGCTTTCAATCGTATAGGTTGCTTCTGCTCCGGCAAACTTTTCTTTGTCTGTTTTTTGTCCTTTTACCACCGGGATGGCGAGGAAATTTTCAAAAAAGTCTGCATAAACGTTGAGCATTCGTAAGGTTTCTTCCTGCGCTTCCTGTGCGGTTGCGTGAGCGGTGTGACCCTCCTGCCACAAAAATTCCGTGGTGCGCAGGAAGGGACGGGTGGTTTTTTCCCATCTTACCACAGAGCACCATTGATTGTACAGCTTGGGAAGATCCCGGTAAGAATTAATAATTTTTGCATAATGATCGCAAAATAATGTTTCGGAAGTAGGGCGGACGCACATCCGCTCTGTCAGCTTTTCATTCCCGCCGTGGGTGACCCAGGCTACTTCCGGTGCAAAGCCTTCTACATGATCCTTTTCCTTTTGCAGCAGGCTTTCTGTAATGAACATGGGCATATATACGTTTTCATGTCCCGTTTTTTGAAACATTTCATTCAGGATTTTTTGAATGTTTTCCCAAAGAGCATATCCGTACGGGCGAATGACCATGCACCCCTTGACAGAGGAGTAGTCAACCATGTCCGCCTTTTTAATAATATCGGTATACCATTTTGCAAAATCCACATCCATGGAGGTGATTTCTTCCACAAATTTTTTCTGTTCTGCCATTCATACAACACTCCTTTACCTTATTATAATAAAACAAAATAAAGGAATTGTCAAGGAAAACAACAAAAATTAATACGATTGCAATAAAAAATCTTCCGGATTCTGAGACTGTCCTTCTTTCCAGACTTCAAAATGAAGATGGTAACCTTCTGTTCCTTCGTCCGGTGCGGCGGTTCCGGTACGCCCGATGGGTTCGCCTTGTGTGACGGACTGCTGCACGGCGGTATACATTTTTTCCATGCCGTAATATCGGGTTTGAAGACCGCCGTTGTGGTCAATGACGATGCAGTTTCCCAGGGGACCGTTTTCGGATTGCTCCGTAACGATACCGTCTGCTGCGGCAAGCACATCGGTTTGTTCTCCGGCAATATCAATGCCGTTGTGAGTGCGCCAATCGCCGGTGCTTTCCGAATACACCAGTGTATCCGCCGCAAAGGGGCGGGTCAGCGTTCCTTTTGCCGGATAGGCTAATTTTGTGACGACCGGAACAGGAGTTGGCGTTGCATCCGGCGTAGGCACCGGGGTAGGGGAGAGCGCGGTGGGGGTTGTGCGCACTGCGGGGAGAGATTGGGTGCGCGGAGCGGCGGTTGGGTTGGCAGGCTGCGCCTGTGAAAAAGAAGAAAAGCGAGTGAGCAAAAAGGCGGAAAAGAACATAATTACAAATGCGGCTGAAAGCAGCACCAGAAAGAGGGCGGAGGACGACGTTTTTTTCATAAAAATCAACTCCTTGTATTTTCTTGTTGTTATTGTTCCATGGAAACGGGAATTTATTCCTTTGATGTTTTTGGACAATTTGAAAATTTTTTGAGTTTTTTTGAAAAAAAGCTTGCAATTGTTCTTGCGGTGTGCTATAATATTCTTTGTTCGGGGGCATAGCTCAGCTGGTTAGAGCGCACGCTTCACATGCGTGAGGTCGCGGGTTCGAGTCCCTCTGTCCCCACCAAAGCAGCTTGCTCATGGCAAGCTGCTTTTTCTTTATTTTACAAAGAGAGGGGAGTTTTGTAAAATGCAGCAGGAGGGAAACATAAAGATTTAGTCGGCCGGATGACTTTGGAGGAAAAGGTCGGAGCGTTATTGACATTGGGTTTTTCGGGAACCTTTCCCAGAAGCCATATTTATGAACAGATTGAAAAGTATCAATGCGGCGGTTTGCGGCTGACGCCTCAGTCTCGCTTGTTCGGCAGCTATGTGGATCCGAAAAGCGGGAAGGATATTGGAAATGTGGTGGACAGGAAGGGATACCGCCTGGAATTAAAGCCGCCTA
>CAKSSZ010000138.1 GCA_934489915.1 uncultured Clostridia bacterium
TGCCGCCCCTCCGGCGGCCGCTTCGGAGAAGAACACTCAGTTCTTCCCTCGCTAAAATCTCGCCCACCGCAGCGGAAATTGATTGTGCGGATTTTACCCCCTACGGTGCGTCCAAAGGCTTAAGAGGGTTGAACCCCCTTAAGCCTCTTAACATTCATCGATTTTTCTCCGTATGCCGATTTTAAAACAAAAGACAGCAGCCAATCATCTAACCGAAAGTATCTTTTCTCCTGCGCCTTGAGGTCGCTCCCGGTTTGCTTATCCTGCTCCCGTCTTGGGGTTTGAGTCGGCATGTGAAGACCAATTGATGAATGTCAGCGAGGGAGGGGGCTGGAGAAGGTGAATTTGCACACAATCAGTTTCTGCTGCGGGTGTGTAAATTCAGCGAAGGCGACGAAGAGTTCGGAGCTCTGAGCGGCCTTTGGAAGCCCCCGGACGAGCGCTACAGACATCATTGGTCTGAGCACAGCCGAAAAGGGGGTTGCAGGGGGTCTCCCCCCTGCAAGATAATGTAGAACCTAACAGTTTGAAAAAACTTTTCCTCTTCAAGGCACAGACTGAAACCGCTTGTTTTAAGGGCTTTTTAAAACCATGCTGTTTCAGCTGGTTTTAAAACCCCCATAAAAATCACCTTAAAAAAACCGCTGTGGAAAAGCAAGCTCTCCCACAGCGCATTCTCCTTTCGGAGATTTCATCCGTTGTTCCGTCAATCAGTTTTCAAAATTAGAGGAAATTAACTGCACCAGCCCGTTAATCGCTTCCTCCTCATCCTCGCCTTCCGCCGTCAGGGTCACGGTTGTCCCCTTATCGATTCCTAAAGACAACACGCCCAGCAGGCTCTTGGCATTGATTCGGCGCTCTCCCATTTCAATCCAGATGCTGGATTTATATTCGTTTGCCTTCTGAATAAAGAAAGTAGCGGGTCTGGCATGCAAGCCCACGGGATTTTGAATGGTAATTTCTTTCGTAATCAAAGCAGTCACCCCTCTGTTTTTTTGTACGTTCCGTACCAAATCAAGCAACTTATTATAAAAATACAAGTTTATTATATCACACCCGGGCGATTTTTTCAACTACTATTTTTCACTATTTTATCATCTGATTCCCCGTATTTTTTATGGAATTTACTCATGCTTTTTTTGTTCCTCCGCCTGCCGGAGCATCTGATCTGCTGCGGCGGCGGTAAGCTCTGTGACCGTCACGCCGCCGATCATCCGGGCGATCTCCCGCAAGCGTTTTTCCCGATCCAGCTCGCTGACTTGGGTTTTTGTACGGCCGTCCTGCTCCTGCTTTTCCACCAGGAAATGCTGATCCGCCATTGCCGCCAGCTGGGGCAGGTGGGTCACGCACAGCACCTGCTTATGCCGGGAAAGGGCATATAATTTTTCCGCAATTTTTTGCGCCGCACGGCCGCTGACGCCGGTATCGATTTCATCAAAAATCAAGGTTTGCACCGGGTCTGCGTCTGTCAAAGCGGATTTCATGGCAAGCATAATCCGGGACAATTCCCCGCCGGACGCAATTTTGGAAAGCTCCTTCGGCTCCTCCCCGGGGTTGGAGGACAGCAGGAACACGCACTTTTCCGCTCCCCCCGTCCACGGCTCGCAAGGGGTGAGCTGCACCAAAAAGCGCATTTTCCCCATATCCAGCGTTTCCAGCTGTGCGGCAACCTCCCCTTCCAACCGTGCCGCCGCATCCTGACGGGATTGGGTCAGCGCCTCTGCCGCCTGCAACAGTGCCCCTTCCGCCTCTGCCAGCTGCTGCCGCAGATGGGCGAGGGTCTCGTCCCCCTCCAGGGCTGCCTGGAGCTTTTCGGCGATTTCCTTTCCGTAGGCGATGACCGCCTCCTCGGTGCCGCCGTATTTCCGCTCCAGCTGACGGATTTTCATAAACCGATCCTGCGCCTGATCCAACGCTCCCGGTTCATAGTCCAGCTGCTCCCCGTAAGCATGGAGCTGGTGGGCTGCCTCGTCCAGCAAAATTCTTGCCTCCTCCAGCATCCCCATTTGCTCTTCTAAGGCTTTATCGTATTCCACCACCCGGGAAAGGGCGTCCGCCGCCCGGGACAGGCTGTCGTGGGCACTGTCCGTTCCGTACAAATATTCATACGCCGCATCCATGCTCTGGCGCAGGGTCTCCCCATGCTCCAGCCGCCGGATCTGCTCTTGCAGCTCCGCCTCCTCTCCGGGGCGCAGCTGCGCATCCTCGATCTCCTGGGACTGATATTGATACAGCTCCTGCATCCGGCGGCTTTGCTCCAATGCCGCCCCGGTCTCTTCCAGCCGGCGGCGCAGCTCCTCCGCCCGATCCCATGCCGCCCGATATGCCTCCCGCAGCGGCCGGTTATGGGCAAACCGATCCACCAGCTCCAGGTGCCGGGCATTTTGCAGCAGCATTTGGTTATCGTGCTGGCCGTGAATATTCAGAAGAAAGGGCGCAATGCTCCGCACTGCGGAGGCGGTGGAAAGCTCGCCGTTGATCCGAAAAATGCTGCGGCCGTCCTGATACAGCTCCCGGCTCAGCAGCACCTCGCCGTCAGAGCAGTCGATCCCATGCTCGGTAAACACCGCCGGATCGTCCACAGTGAACAACGCCTGCACCCGTGCCTTGGTCTCCCCGGTGCGGATCACCTCCCGGCTGCCCCGCTCTCCCAATGCCAGGTTCACGGCGTCAATGATGATGGATTTCCCGGCGCCCGTTTCCCCGCTCAGCACCAAAAAGCCCTGCCCGGGGGTCAGCTCCACCCGGTCAATCACCGCCATATGTTCAATCTGTAAGCTTGTCAGCACCTTGTGTTCCCCCTTTTCTACCGCATTCCGTTTGCCAGGTCAGAGGAAAGGAGCTTGGCGTCCTCCTCCGTGCGGGTCACAATCATCAGGGTATCGTCCCCGGCACTGGAGCCAAGCACGGAGGACAAATGCATCCGATCCAACAGGGACGCCACCCCCTGCGCCATGCCGCTTAAGGTTTTAATCACTACAATATTGACCGCATAGTCGATATTCAACACCGACTCGCTCAGAATACTGCCCGACTGCGGCTCCTTCCCCTTCCTGCCGGCGGCATACACCGTCTCGCCGCTGTCGTTATGCACCTTAATCAGCTTTAAATCCTTGATATCCCGGGACAGCGTCGCCTGGGTTACCTTCATCCCGCTCTGCTCCAGATAATCCGCAAGCTCCTTTTGGGTTCTTACGTTATGGTTCCGGATAATTTCTAAAATTTTACCGTGTCTTGAAGTTTTCAATCTTACTCCGCCTTTCCATGCCTTGGGAGGAGCCGTCAGCTCCGGTCGTTCCCCAATTTTTCATGCAATATATCATAAAAGCTCCGGCTATGCACCCGAATAAGCCGGGTGACCCGATCGCTCTTTTGTAAATTAAGACAATCCTCCCGCCCGATTTCATAGAGAGGAACTCCGTCGGAGGAAACGTCAACCCGGCTGTCCTCCATAGGCGTCAGCCGGATCTGCCGCCCCGGAGAAACCACCAGCGGCCGGGTACGCAGCATATGGGGGCACACCGGCGTGATCTCGATGGCCTCCATCTCCGGCTCCAAAATGGAACCGCCGGCAGACAGGGCATACGCAGTGGAGCCGGTGGGGGTGGAAACCACCAAGCCGTCCGCCAGATATGTTTCCGCAACGCCCCCGTCGATCTGCACCTTTAAACGGATCATATGGGACTGACCGCCCCGGAACGCCACCACGTCGTTGAGCGCATGGAACGGCTCCCCCGCCTTTCCCTCATGCACCCGCACGCAGGAAAGCATCATCCGCCGCTCGATGTGAAAATCGTCCTCCAGCAGGCGGGAAAACACCTCGTTTTCCCCTCGCTTCAGCTCGGTAATAAAGCCCAAATGCCCAAAATTAATGCCCAGCAGCGGCAAGCTTGTGCCGTGCGCCGCTTGCAGCAGGGTGCCGTCCCCGCCGAATACCAGCACCCCCTGGGCAAAGCGTTCTGCCTCCTTGGGGGAGCAATAGCGAACGCCCTCCAGCCGCCGCACAGAGGAATCTGCTTCCTCCATCACCAGCTCCGCTCCCATTTGGAGCAATATTCCTGCCGCTTCTGCCGTTCCTTCCAGCCCCCGATCCCGCTGGGGGTTGGGCTTTAACCAAAAACGCTTCAAGAGATTTCCTCCTCCCCGTGGGGCGTTGATAAGGCATGATGTGCCGCCTGCACCGTCTCCGCAATGCCGGCAGGCTCCGAGGAGGTCCCCTGTTTTGTGAGATACAGCAGATATTCAATATTCCCTTTGGGTCCCTTGATGGGGGAATAATCCAGCCCTGCCACACAAAAGCCCAGCTCCCGGGCATAGCCCTCGACCCGTTCCATCACCTGGCAATGGACGGCGCTGTCCCGCACAACGCCGCCCTTGCCCACCTGCTCCCGCCCCGCTTCAAACTGGGGCTTGATCAGGCAGACTGCCTCTCCCGTCTCTCCCAGCAGACGGTATGCCACCGGCAGCACCAGCCGCAGGGAGATAAAAGAAACATCGATACTGACAAAATCCAAAACCTCCGGCAGCTCCTCCACATACCGGATATTGGTGCGTTCCATATTCACCACCCGGGGGTCGTTGCGCAGCTTCCAGTCCAGCTGACCGTAGCCCACGTCCACCG
>CAKSSZ010000139.1 GCA_934489915.1 uncultured Clostridia bacterium
GTCTTTGCTCATGCCCAATGGAATCCGGACGGTTCAGGCGCCCTCAGCATTGCCTTAGAGGGAAATTGCAAAGCAGATGTATCCGTTTATTCCCCGGAGGGTATTTTGCTCTCTGAGCAGCAGGAAATTGCAGAGAGAGCTGTTTTTTCTTTCTCGTCGGTTTTCCCTTGGACTGCCGAAACACCTCATCTTTACACGGTACTGATTACCACCCCGGCGGAAGTAATCCCCATTGCGGTAGGCTTTCGCACCGTCACAGTAAAAAAACGGGCGCTGCTGGTGAACGGTCAGGCGGTAAAGCTCAAGGGCGTCAACCGGCATGACAGCCATCCCCGCTTCGGTTACTATACGCCAATGGAGCATATGAAGCAGGACTTAATTCTGATGAAGCAGCATAACATCAACACCATCCGCACCTCTCACTATCCCAATCATCCGGAATTTTACCATTTGTGCGATAAGATGGGTTTTTATGTGATTGATGAAGCCGATTTGGAATTGCACGGGTTTTGCGTTCGTAAAACCGGATACCGCTATGAATGCTATCACCCCGAATGGCCTACCGATATGCCGGAATACCGGGAAGCCTTTCTTGACCGAGCTGTACGCATGGTAGAGCGGGATAAAAATCACCCCTCTATCATCATGTGGTCTATGGGAAATGAAAGCGGTTACGGCGCCAACCACGACGCTATGATCACCTATGTCCGCAAACGTGACCCCTCCCGGCTGATTCATTTTGAATCCTCCAAAAATCTGCCGGACGAGGGGCGGTCCAAAACGGATGTGTACAGTGAAATGTATCCGTCTTTGGAACGGGTGGAGCAGGTCGCCCGCTCCCGCAAGGATCCCCGTCCCTATTTTCTCTGCGAATATGCCCATGCCATGGGCGTAGGCCCCGGCGGTGTGCAGGAATACTGGAATTTATTTGAACGCTACCCCGCCTTAATCGGCGGCTGCATTTGGGAATGGTGCGATCATGCAGTGATTCTGACCGACAGCCAAGGAGACGAATATTATGCTTACGGCGGTGACAGCGGCGAATATCCCAACGACGGGAACTTTTGCGTGGACGGGCTGTGCTTCCCGGACAGAATCCCTCACACCGGCCTTTTGAATGTAAAATGCGTATATCAGCCGTTTGGATTTGAGCAGCGGTCAAGCAATCAAATCCGCATCCGAAATAAGCATGATTTTCTTTCTGCCGACCGCTATGATTTGGTTTGGGAAGTGTGCTGTGACGGGGAGGTAACCGCTCAGGGACGGCGGCCTTTGCCTGCCATCCGCTCCCACTCCTCCGCCACCCTCACCCTGCCCTTCTCCCTGCCGGAAGCATGCCGGTGGGGATGCTATCTGAATTTGTCGGTACAGGAACGGTATCACACTCCTTGGTGCAAGGCAGGCTTTGAAACGGCAACCCATCAGTTTGCCCTCACCGTTCCTGCGGTGCGGGAGCAAACAGAACCCATGGGCACCCTTCGCTGCCGGCGCTTAGAACAGGGAGATCTGGTGATCGAGGGAGGTCGTTTTTCTTACCTGTTCCACCAAAAGCAGGGCAGTTTCGGTTCTCTGGAAATCAACGGCGTAGAATTGCTTTCCGATATGCCGCAGCTCTCTGTGTGGCGGCCTGCCATTGATAACGAACGGAAAATTATGCTCCATGATGACGGATTGCATATTCACGATACGGAGAATTTTGATACTCTGACCAATCAGGTATATCAAATCTCCGTCACGGAGCAAACCGCCCGGCGGATTGTCATTCAGGCAGAAGGTATTTTAGGAGCAAAAGGGCGCCGCCCTCTTGCGAAAACAAAAACCAATTATCAAATCGATGCAGACGGCGCTATTACCGTTTCCGTTCATGCTGATATCAGCGACGGGATTCCGCCCCTGCCTCGGTTCGGGTTCGATTTCACTCTTTCCCCGGGGCAGGAACAAATAGAATACTACGGACGGGGACCGAAAGAAAATTACCCGGATATGAAAGCTCATGCCAAAGTAGGACGGTATCACACTACTGTATCGCAGGAATATGAACCATACTGCGCTCCCCAGAATCACGGCGTTCATACAGACGTAGCATGGTTAAAAATTACTGACGCCTCCGGTATCGGACTGTTATTTGAAAGCGATCATTTTGCGTTTACCGCCTCTCATTTTTCCACTGAACAGCTGGAAAAGGCAAAGCACACTTACGAATTGACTCCTCAGGAAGTCACTTATTTAAAAATTGACGCAGCAGTGTCAGGCGTCGGCACCGCCAGCTGCGGACCGACGCTTGATCCGAACTATCAATTAACGCAAAAGCATTTTGACTTTACCTTCTTTGTCAAGCCTATTGTCCGATAAAAATCATGTTCATAAAACAACCCCCTCCCGGTTATCAAACCGGGAGGGGGTTGTCGTTGTAATTTATTTTGTTTCTTTTACTTCTGTCTTTTTCTTTGTTGTCTTTTTTGCCGGTTTCTCTGCACACTTGACCGGTTTTTCCGCTTTTTTTGCCGGCGTTTTTCTCGGCTTCCGTTTGGGCTTGTCCCGGAGCAGCGCAAGCTCTTTGATATGCTCTAAATTGCCCTCCACCTGAATTTCGCCCTCTAAATAAGCCTTCACAGGTTCTAAGGTGCCGTCTGCCAGCTCCTCCATCCGATGCGAATCAATGATCAGGTGGGCAGTATGATCCCGATAATCGTAAGGCTCCACTGCAAACCCGTCCGCCGTATTCGCAATATAGAAAACGCCGTGGCAATCCTCATCCGTCAGCGTTACCTGAATCGCAAACTGCTCCTTGCACTTGCCGGTATCCTTCCGAGACAGCTTTTCTTTTATCTTCGCAAACTCCTCCAAATAGGTCATTGGTATCACCCTTTCTCAAGATTCTACCTCTATTGTACCCCTTTTTCCGGGAAATGTCAACTAAAATCAAGCATAAAAAAGCGACAAATTTTGCAGCTGTTTACTTACAGTAATTCTCAATATAGCTGTCGATCGACTTTTGAATAATCTCCACAGCCGCTTCCTTGCCCTTTACTTCATTGATAGCCGTCTCTTTCCCTTCCAGCTCTTTATACACTTTAAAAAAGTGGGACATTTCATCAAAAATATGCCCGGGAATCTGGGCAATATCCTGATAGGTGTGATATGTCGGGTCATCAAACGCAATAGCGATGATCTTTTCGTCAAAACGGCCATTATCAATCATGGAAATAACGCCGATGGGATAGCACCGCACCAGAGTCATAGGTACCACCGGTTCGGAACACAAGATCAATACGTCCAAGGGATCCAAATCATCCGCATAGGTACGGGGAATAAAGCCGTAATTTGCAGGGTAGTGCGTGGAGGTATACAAAATACGATCCAATCGGAGCAACCCCGTCTCCTTATCCATTTCATACTTATTCTTGCTGCCCTTTGGAATTTCCACCACTGCCATAAAATCCTCGCAATGAATTCGCTTTGGGCTAATATCGTGCCAGATATTCATCATGCGGCCCCCTTTTTCTTTTAGTATGCCACAAATCAGCCGATTTGTCAAGCCCTATCGCAGTAAGAAGGTCTTAATTTCAAACGGTGCCCACTGAGCTGTCAGACAATTTTTTGCAAAATCCACCTCTGTGATCGGGCGTTCCTCCAGATCGGTTTCCCACGCTTTTTCATAGGAGCCGCTCACCGTCAGCTGCGCTTTTGTCCGTCTGCCGTGAGCCTCATAGCAGCGAATCACCGTGCCTTCTCCTTCTTCCGCCTGCTTCACCGCCTCAACAACTACATTGCCGCTGCTGCACGTCACTTGAGAATAGGAGTCGGGCAAAATTCCGCCGCCTGCGGCATCTTTCGTCAAAACCGGCTGATTCAGCAAAATTGCCTGCCGTACCACCTCCCCTTCCTGCCACCTGCCTTCATGGGGCAATAAGGAATAAGTGAAGAAATGCCGTTCCCGATCCGCCTCCGGATTGGGGTAATCCGCACATTTTAACAAAGTAAGCCGCATGAGACCGTCCTTAATATCATATCCGTATTTACAGTCGTTAAGCAATGCAACGCCGTAGCCTTCTTCGGATAAATCCGCCCATTTGTGAGCGCACACCTCAAATTTTGCCGTATCCCAGGAAGTATTCCAATGGGTCGGCCGCTCAATGGCGCCGTATTGAATTTCATAGCTTGCCCTGGAAGAAAGCACATCTACCGGGAAGGCGACCTTCAGGAGCAAGTCAGACTCCTTCCAATCAATTTCCGTCTGAAAATCAATCCGGGGAATCCCGTGATACAACGAAACGGTCTGGGTCACCACAGAGCTTAAAAACGGTTTGGTAAAGGTAACGCTTACTCGCTCTGCCGTGTTGCAGGTGACCTTAATGTCTGCCGGCGCATCCAAATCCCAGCCTTTTTCCTGATAATAAATCATCACATCCCAGGCGTCATATTTCACCGGCCGATCCTCAAATGCAGTCATCACATTCCCCGGCTTTCCGGGCTGCAGCACCTGCCGATCCACACGCTTATCATAAATTTCCGTCAGCCATCCTGCCTCATTCCAGCGGAGTCTAAAAAATTCATTTTCCATGCCCCGTTCGTCAATTTGCATGGTCTGTTCCAGCACAGTAGGCTGC
>CAKSSZ010000140.1 GCA_934489915.1 uncultured Clostridia bacterium
TCCTATACCAGCGCTGCTCTTTTTGACTTGATTAACAGTCGGGAACAAAATAAAAAAAGTACGGTCATCAGCACCAATCTGAATATTGAACAAATGAAGGAGCAATATTCCGAACGGATTCAGTCCCGCATTTTCGGAGGCTTTCAAATTCTTCGTTTTGTGGGACGGGATATCCGCAAAATGAAATCTGCAGAGTTTTAAAAAAGAAGGCGTAACGCTTACTGTTACGCCTTCTTTTTTATTTTCCGTTATTCCCGACAGCGATTTCTGCAGCTGCACCAACGGGTCAGCCATGCGACAACCGCCAGTACAAACAAAATTGCAGTCAAAATGATAAACGCCGCCAAATTTGCAACTACCGTTTCTGCCAGCACTGCAGCGCCCAGCACCAGGCCGAGGGAGAATAAAAAGAGTGCTGCAAAAATGATAACCGGTATCCAGTTGCAGCCCAATCTTGAGCAGCCTCCGGAATTCGTACCTACATGATAACTTGTCATATTGTGACACCTCCAGGTTTCAGCCGGGGAATGCCCCGGTCTGGCAGAAAGAGAATCTCCAAAATCCGCTCCCAAAAATTCGATGGGAAAACCATGCCCGTTTCGGGCGGATCCTGCATGCTTCTCTTTCGGCTACATAACTATAGTATGTTCCCGGAAGGAAAAAGTTTCGCCATTATTTCATTTTCTCAATGCCTTCCTGCACCTGGCGGAGCATTTCTTCAAACTTCACCTTTTTCTCCCGTTCCTGCTGAACCAGGTGGGCAGGCGCCTTCGCTACAAAGCTTTCATTTGCCAGCTTTCCTTCTACCCGCTTAATCTCACCGGATAAACGTTCCAGCTCTTTTTGCAGCCGTTCCAGCTCCTTCTGCTTATCTACCAGCTCGCCCAACGGCAGGAATGCCTTTGCACCGGGGATCACCACCGATACGGTATCCTCCGGAATTTCTGCTTCCTGCACCAGCTGCAGCCCGCTGGCAGACGCCAGCCGTTCAAAGAAGGGCGCTGCATTTTCAAATTCCTCAGGCCGATCTGCAACAATCATGACCTGCGCCTTCCGAGAGGGGGGAACATTCATCTCTGCCCGCAGGTTACGGATCGAGCGGATCATCTGCATGATCTGCTCCATTTCTTTTTCCTCTTTTTCAAAGATCAGGCCTTCTTCCCGCTGGGGATAAGGCTGTACCATCACGCTGCCCTCTTCCTCATGGGGCAGGCATTGCCAAATTTCTTCTGTAATAAAAGGCATGAAGGGATGCAGCAGACACATGGTGTTGGACAGTACCCAGCAAAGCACCCGCTCTGCGGTTTGCGCCGCCTTTTCATCCTCTCCGTACAGCCGGGGCTTCACCAGTTCAATATACCAATCGCAAAATTCGTCCCAAATAAAATCGTATAATTTTGCAGAAGCAACGCCCAGCTCATATTTATTCAAATTGTCATTCACTTCTCCCGCTACCTTCTGCAGGCGGCTAAGAATCCATTTATCCTCTGTTTGCAGCTCATCCAAGCAAGGCAGAGTTCCTTGCTTCTTTCCATCGGCAGGCTTTAAATTCATCAGCACAAACCGTGACGCATTCCAGATCTTATTGGCGAAATTCCGGCTTGCCTGCACCCGATCCCACGAGAAACGAATATCATTCCCGGGAGAATTCCCGGTCACCAGAGTAAAGCGGAGCGCATCTGTTCCGTACTCGTCAATCAGCTTTAAGGGGTCAATTCCATTGCCCAGAGATTTACTCATCTTCCGGCCTTGTTCATCCCGTACAATTCCGTGAATAAACACATGTTTAAAGGGAATTTCCTTCCGGTGTTCCATACCGGAGAAGATCATTCTGGCAACCCAGAAGAAAATAATATCATACGCCGTCACCAACACGCTGGTGGGATAGAATTTTTCTAAATCCGCTGTTTCCTCCGGCCACCCTAATGTGGAGAAGGGCCACAGGGCAGAACTAAACCAGGTATCCAGCACATCCTCGTCCTGCTTAACCGCACCGCCGCATTTGGGGCATGACGTAAGATCCGTTTCCGAAACTGCCGTATGCCCACAGGACTGGCAATAGAATGCTGGGATTCTGTGTCCCCACCAAAGCTGACGGGAAATACACCAGTCATGCACGTTCTCCATCCAGTTTAAATAAATTTTAGAAAAACGATCCGGAATAAAGGAAATGGTTCCGTCCCGCACCACCCGCAGTGCCTCTTTCGCCAGCGGTTCCATTTTAACAAACCACTGCTTGGAGGTAATCGGCTCTACCGTAGTGCCGCAGCGATAGCACTGTCCTACATTATGGGCATGCTCCTCCACCTTTACCAGCAACCCTTGAGCGTCCAGATCGGCAACCATTTGCTTTCTTGCTTCATACCGATCCAGTCCCTCATACTTACCGCCGTATTCATTGATGGTAGCGTCGTCGTTTAAGACCTTGATCTGCTCCAGATGATGCCGCAGACCCACTTCAAAATCGTTCGGGTCATGTGCCGGCGTAATTTTTACCACACCGGTTCCGAATTCCATATCCACATAATCGTCCGCAATCACGGGAATTTCTCTGCCGACCAAGGGCAAAATCAGCATCTTCCCAACCAGGTGACGGTACCGGTCGTCATTGGGATTCACCGCAACAGCCGTATCGCCCAGCAGGGTTTCCGGACGGGTTGTTGCCAGTACAACAAACTCATCGCTATCCTTCACCGGATATTTTATATGCCAAAAATGGCCGGCCTGCTCTTCATACTCAACCTCAGCGTCAGACAAAGCGGTAATACATTTGGGGCACCAGTTAATGATCCGGCTGCCCTGATAAATCAGCCCTTTTTGATATAAATCCACAAATACTCTGCGCACTGCCTTAGAACAGCCCTCATCCATCGTAAACCGTTCCCGGCTCCAGTCACAGGAGCACCCCATGCGCTTAATCTGATTGACAATGGTGCTTCCGTATTTATTTTTCCAGTCCCAGACCCGTTCCAGGAATTTTTCACGTCCCAGATCATAGCGGGTCAGCCCCTCTTCTTTCCGAAGCACTTCTTCAACCTTAATCTGTGTAGCGATCCCGGCATGGTCATAACCGGGTACCCAAAGAGTTTCATATCCGGCCATTCTTTTATAACGCACCAAGATATCCTGCAAGGTCACGTTCAATGCGTGTCCCATGTGCAGCTGACCGGTTACATTCGGAGGGGGAATCACCACCGAAAAGGGCGGCTTTTTACTGGACGAATCCGCAGTAAAATAACCGTTTTCACTCCACATCTGATAAATTTTTTCTTCAAAATCCTTAGGATTATACACCTTTTCCAGGTTTTTTTGTTCCACCGAAATTCCTCCCTATTTTCTTTCTGAAATAAACAAAAGCACAGCGCCGACCAGCGCAATCAGCAGACCGCAAAGCTTGATCACTGCAACTTCCCGATCCTCCGGCTCTCTTTTTTTCGCCCAACGAAAGAATGCCCTGGCCAAATATACCACCAGCGCCCCAACCGCTACGATTCCTGCTGCGCCATACTTCATCCTCGGTCACCTTCCAAAAATACATTTCATTTTATCTATTATTATCCCATTTTTTCGGCATTTTGTCAAGTAGTTTCCTATGAAATCCCGTTTCCCTTAAAAAATCCTGCCGAAATGATATCATTCTCCCTTGCCGCCTTCCAAAATCGGCAGCAAACCAAAGATGTCATCCGCAATATAAGTTGCCTGCTCGGCTTCAAAAAAAGGACGCTCCGCAGATCCTGCAACACCGGTCAGAACGGCGGCAAAATCGGCTCCTAAGGAACGGGCGGAATATAAATCTGCGCCTGCGTCTCCCACCACCAGGGTCTGATTTAACAGCGTCGGGTCAAAGGAGCGGTGCAGTACCGCCATGTCGTCCTCCGAAAGGCCTGCTACCCCTTTCCCGAAAATATAAAAATGAGGCTTACTAAGGCTGAGATCCATCCCGTTTTTCTTCGCCTCCTCCTGTGCTTGCAATACTTCCGTCTGAGTCACAATCCGTTCCGGGTCAAATAAATCGGAAATTCCCCAACGCTTCAGGTGGGGGACAATTTCATTACGAAAACGGCCGGTTCCGATCCCGGCAGCCACCCCTGCTTTTTGCAATCGGGTTAAAAAGGCCTTCAGCTGCTCCGGTGGAAACAAAGGCTGCTCCCGGTGCACAAAGCCCGACCGCTCTGCACCGTCACCTAAATACCAATCCTGAAACAGCTTCCGGATTTGTTCCCATTTTTCTCCCCCATAGTACCACGAGCCGCCCCCGGCCGCCTCACCGCACTGCTGATAAAGCAAGGGTACCAGCCGTTCCTGCTCCCGAAAAAATGCCAGCACATGGAGAAAAGGCTCCTCTGTATTCCGAAAAGAATATGCCAGCGCTGTCACCACATACGCCATGTCATAATTGGTGTTTACCCCCGCTTCTTTGGCTGCATGAATTACCTCAGATCCGCAAAAAACGGTATTATAAATCTCCTCCGTGCGGCACAGCATTTCACCGGGGCGATCCCGATATATCATCTCCCATACCGTCATCGCCGCTGCTTTCCAGTAGCAATTCTCCTTGGTCATTACGCCGTCCATATCG
>CAKSSZ010000141.1 GCA_934489915.1 uncultured Clostridia bacterium
TTCGCTGCGGGCAATGATCTTCCGGGAAGCCTTACAGGATGTAGATCGGTTAAAGCGATTGGAAGAAAAAATCGGGGCAGCAGCTGTTCATGACCTGATCCGTCAAATGGCCGGACAGGATATCACCTTCTCCGACTATCCCAGACGGGAAGACTTTTTGCTCCGGCTCATGGACGAAGTAACAGAAAAATTAGAAAAACTTTCTTAACCCTCTTGACAATTCAGCCTCTCTCTGATATGATTAACTTATACAGATGAGTTAATACTATCAGAGAGAGGTGTTTTTCATGCAAGAAACGATCAGGAAACGGATTATAGAAACCGTTCAGGTAGCAGACAATGACCAATTTCCCTATTGCAATATCATGGAATACAAGAATTTGGTACACGATAACATTTGGACAAAGGCAATTCAAACAGCATTGGATGAAAAGAAATGCGTATACATTCCGGATATGGGACATGAAATTTTGTTGGACGGCACTGTGTTTATGGATTCTGATACTCATTTAAAGGTTGCCGATCAACAGGTCATTCGGCTGCTGCCTCAACGTAATGTGTGTATGCTCCGCAACCGTAATATGATTCCGGGCGGTCATGCCTATGTGGAACTGCAAAACCCGGATGAAAGGATCACCGTTACCGGCGGGATATGGATGGCGCCCGAAAACACATCCCTAAGAATGGACAAAATGCACACCATTGTCGGCGGATTCGCTTTGATGGCATTTTCCAATGTTCGTTTTGTGAATGTGACAAACGTCACCTTTGCACGCAGTCTTTCCTATGCACTTATGATGAGTAACTGCGAAAATTTTTATATTGACAGCATCCGATTTGACCGCTTTGATAAGGATGGAATTCATATTGACGGTCCTGCAAAAATGGGGATCATACAGAACTTAGACGGAATAGGACTGGGAGATGACATGGTTGCCCTTCTCGCATGGGACTGGTATACATCCGGCGTTACCAACGGAGATATTGAAGATATTCTGGTACGAAACATTAAAGGAGACAATAACGAAATCCGGCTGCTTTCCGGCAGAAAAGTGTATTACAACGGCAAAAAGAAGGACTGCAATCTGCGCCGCTGCGTCTTTGAAAACATTACCGGCATTTACACCTATAAGATGTATTATCAGCCGAACTGTGTAAATGTCCCCGTGGGAAAATACTTTGATTCTGCGGAGACAGTAGGTAGAATGGACGATATTTACTTTGATTCTATTACCATCCCGAAAATCCGTGAAACCGGATTTAATGACATCCCGATCTACGGTATTTTTGACATTTTGGCCGACTGCAAAAATCTGAATATCAAAAATGTTCAGGTAGAGCCATCCTGGGAGGAGCTGGAACAGCAAAACATCCGATTGGTAAACGCCGGTCCCATTTCCGCCACCTACCGATATACAGACAACAAGGAAAAATGGGGGGATTTTTTTGAACCGGATATGTGCTGCACGGTGGAGGATCTCCATTTTAAGCAAATATCCTTTGCCGGTCAAGCGATTTCCGATCCGGATAAGCTGGTCAAGGAAACTCATCAAACCGTAAATCCGGATTATCCCAACACACTGCCGGAGGGCGGCACGGGATTTGGAACTATTCAAAAGATCACTTTGGAGCCATAATAAATCATATTCAAAACAAAAGGGGGCGGTTCAGTGAACCGCCCCCTTTCTTTCTATTTACCATTTTCGCTGCGCTCCCCAAACACCCAGTACAATCACCGCAGAAGCAATCCAGGAGGATAATGCAAGCGGCTCATGCAAGAAAAAGGCGCCTGCAAGCAGGCTCACCACAGTAATCACGTTGGAAAAGGCAGTGGCACGGGCAACCGTCAAATAAGTGGTGGCGCTGTTGTACAGCAAAAATGCCCCTACAGAGGATACCCCGCCAAGATACAAAATACCGATCCGAAACGACGAACTAAACAGGGGCGCAAGCAGCGTCTTGTTCACACCGCCGCATTCTATTACCGCCCACAGATCAAACACCACTGCCGCCAACAAGAACATCATAAACGTCCGTTCAAATGCAGAAAAGGATGCCGCCGTTTTCCGGCTCAGCAAATTGAAAAAAGCCGCCGAAAACACAGCGCCAATGAGCAGCACAATCCCCCAGCCGGTGACCGTCCCCTCCGCATTGCTCTTCAAGGCAAGAAAGATAACGCCTCCCACCGATACAATACTGCAAATTGCCTGTCCTATTTTGGGAACCTCCCGCAAGAAAACCATTCCCAGTAACATAGCAGCAATGGGTACCAGCGCCAGCATCACCGCCGCAAAGGTGGTACTAACATATAAAATCCCGTAATTTTCACAAATAAAGTACAGCACCGGCTGGCAGAAGCCCAATAAAATCAAAGACCCGATCGGCTTTCCTTTCAGCCGCAGCAAATCCCGCCGCATCAGGGCGATCACACTCATCAAAACCGCCGCCAGAGTAAATCGATACGCCAGCAATACAATCGGACTTGCTGCCCCCAATGCACGTTTGGTAAACAAAAAGCTCAATCCAAAAATCACATTGGCCAAGGCAGCCTCCCCCATGGCCCATTTTGTCATTTGTACTACCCCCAATTTTGAAACAATTGCAATAAAAAACGCCAAAGCCGATCCAGCGACGGGAGAGAAAGCCGCTCCCGCACGGTATGAATTTCCCGCAGATCCGGCCCAATGGAAACGCAGTCAAAGCCGGGAATTTTTTTGGCAAATAAACCGCATTCCAGACCGGCATGAATCACCGTCACCGTCGCTTTTTCAGAAAACAGTTCTTCATAACAGGTCATCATTTTTTGACATAACGGAGAGGACTTTGCCCGCTCCCAAGCGGGATATGCCCCCTCTCGCCGTATCTTTGCACCCGTTTGAGCACACAAATCCGTCAGACGGTTCATCACCTCTCCGATTTCCTCTGTTCGATTGGCTCTTACGCTGCATAAACCCGTTACCTCCCCGGGACAGGTGCGCAGCACACCTAAATTCAACGATGTTTGCACCTGACCGGAAGAATCCCTCCGTATCACTCCGAAAGGAAACCGTGATAAAAGAGAGATCAGCCGATCCGTCTCCGACCGGCTCATGCATACCCGTTCCCCTGTCTCCTCGGTAATGCTCACCAAGAGCTTCGGATCTGTATCGGCATATTGCTGTCTCCAGCGGTCAATCAACGCCTCCGCCCGCTGCCGCAGCAAGGGAACTGCCTCCGGCATACATACAAGCTCGCACTCACCCCCTCGGGGAATGGTATTGCTTTGCGTTCCGCCGAAAACGGTAGAAAGAGAAAATTCTGCTGCCTTTCCCATCGTCTCCAGCAGCTGTCCCAGCAAATGAATGGCGCTCCCGCCGCCCCGGCCGATTTCCGTGCCGGAATGACCGCCGGTCAGTCCCTCTATGTTTACACGCAACACTGCGCCCTGTATCGTTTGTCTCGTCACAGGCTGCTGCCAGCATAAATGCTCTCCGCCGGCACAGCCCACCGTAAAGACGCCCTCTTCTTCCGAATCCAAATTAATCATGTGGGTCGCCTGCAAAGAGGAAAGATCCAAATGCTCGGCGCCGTCCATGCCGGTTTCCTCATCCACGGTCAGGATGCCTTCGATTCTCGGCAGCGGTACCTCCGCTCCCTCCAGCAGGGTCAGAATCAACGCCACACCGATTCCGTTGTCTCCGCCCAGAGTTGTTCCCCGGGCAAAAAGCTCCTCCCCCTGCACTTCCAAGTCCAGGCCGTCTCTGGTAAAATCAAACTCCCGCTCCTTCTCACAAACCATATCCAAATGCGCTTGGAGCATCACCGGGGGACGGTCTTCCATGCCGGGATCCGCTTCACGTACAATCACCACATTATTCCATTCGTCCTGCCGTACCGCCAGCCCACGCTCCCGGGCAAAGGCAACACAAAAGTCGCTGATTTCTTTGGTATTTCCGGAGCCGTGGGGAATCCCACAGATTTGTTCAAACCATTCCAGCACACGGCTCGACTTCCATTGACTCCAATCCATCATTAATCCAGCTCCTTTAATCCGGTATATAATTCATAATACCTGCCCTTCATGGCCAAAAGCTGCTCATGGGTACCCCGCTCCATAATGGTTCCGTGTTCCAGTACCATAATGGCGTCAGCGTCCCGCACAGTAGAAAGACGGTGAGCAATCACAAAGGTGGTTCTGTTTTCCATCAACCCGTCCATGCCCTTTTCAATTAATTTTTCCGTACGGGTATCCACCGAACTGGTGGCTTCGTCCAATACCAAAATCGGCGCTTTGGAAAGAGAGGCTCTAGCAATATTCAAAAGCTGCCGCTGCCCCTGGGAAAGGTTGGCGCCGTCTCCCTCAAGCAAGGTATCATACCCTTTGGAAAGCCGCATAATAAAGCCGTGGGCGCTGGCGCTTTTAGCAGCGTTGATCACCTCTTCATCCGTAGCGTCCGGCCGACCGTAGCGAATATTTTCCATCACGGTACCGGTAAATAGGTGGGTATCCTGAAGCACCATGGCAATATGAGAG
>CAKSSZ010000142.1 GCA_934489915.1 uncultured Clostridia bacterium
GGTAGGAGCAACTGCCCCGGTCAAAGTCAGATAGCACAAAATACCGCCAATCCCCGCCGTAAGAGAATAGCTGACTTTGCTGACATTCCCCATAATCGGCCCCATAATTCCGCCAAAGAACTGCGCAAAAATCTGTTTTCTTCTCAAATCGTTATTCAGCAGAGAAAATTCTTCTACGCATTCGTCCTCATGATTGAATACTTTAATCACCTTTTGGCCTGCTACCGATTCTTCAATATAACCGTTCATGGCACCCAAGGCTGCCTGCTGCTCCACATAATAACGGCTGCTTTTTTTGGCAACTGCTGCCCCGCCAAATACAAACACCGGGATAAACACCACTGTAATCGCTGCCAAAATCACATTGGTATACAGCATAAAACAGAAGGTTCCCACCAGAGTAACCGCTCCGGAAATCAAGCTCACCACAGTAGAATCCAGCATCGTTCCGATATTATCCACATCGTTGGTAAACCGGCTCATAATTTCACCGGTTGAGTGAGTATCATGAAACTTCACCGGCAGCGACTGCACCTTGCAAAACAAGTCGTTGCGGATACGCTGAATGGTACCTTGAGAGATAGAAAGCATCAGACGGCTTTGCACATAGGTGGCAGCCACCGCCGTCAGGTACACCAATCCCAAACAGACAATCCCGGTTAGGAGATACACCACCGTCTCCGCTCCGCGCTGAGAACCGATCACGCCTTGGAGCATGGGAGCATACCGATCGGCAATAGCACCGATGGCAGCGTCTGCAAAATCGGATTTTACCGTTACCCCAGCCACCCGATTGATAATAGGAGACAATAAATATGACCCTAAAAGGGAGGTTACGGTGCTGATGATCATGCACAAAAATACGAAAATAAACCGATACCGGTAAACCCCCAGATAATGCAGCAATCGCCGCAGCACATCCTTGGAATTTTTCGGCTTTCCGCCGGGGCCACGCTGACCGCCCCGCCCTCTCGGGCCGTGTCCCATCATGGGACCCCGCTTTCCGGAGGAGGTAGCATGATATTGTTTTTGCAATTCTTCTAACGATCTTGCCATTTACGCTTCCTCCCTTCTGTCCATCTGAGAATCGTAAATTTCCTGATATTCCTTATTTTCCGCCAACAGCTGGGAATGCGTACCGATACCTGTGATGCGGCCTTCGTCCATCACCACAATCAGATCTGCGTCCATCACTGAGGTAATCCGCTGGGCAATAATAATGCGGGTAGAATCCTTCAGCCCCTCCCGGAATGCCTTCCGTAAATTTGCCTCCGTGGCCGTATCGACTGCGCTGGTGGAATCATCCAGAATCAGTATTTTCGGATGCTTTAACAATGCACGGGCAATACAAAGCCGCTGCTTTTGTCCGCCGGAAACATTCACGCCGCCCTGCCCCAGCTCGGTTTCGTAGCCTTCCGCAAAATTCTGCACAAACAAATCTGCCTGCGCATATTCCGCCGCCTGCTTCACCTGTTCCTTTGTGGCATGCTCATCACCCCAAAGGAGATTGTCGTAAATCGTACCGGAAAACAATACATTTTTTTGCAGCACGATACCAATCCCATCCCGCAGATGCACCAAAGAATAATCCCGTACATCCACACCGTCCACCAAAATTTGTCCTTCGTCTGCATCATAGAGCCGCGGAATCAGCGACACCAGCGTACTCTTCCCACAGCCGGTGGAACCGATAATCCCCACCGTTTTACCCGCCGGAATATGAAGATTGATATCATCCAATACCTTTTCTCGGCTATCTTTGTAATAACGGAAGCTCACATGGCGAAACTCCACATCACCGCCTGTTACCTTTCGATCCCTATCCTGTGCCTGATCGTCAGTCAGATCCAACGGTTCATCCAGCACCTCGCAAATACGCCGTCCGGAAGCAAGGGCACGGGAAGAAATCATAAACAGCATGGTAACCATCATTAACGAAAATAAAATTTGGTTCACATAGGTTAAAAAGGCAGAAAGGTCGCCTACCTCCATCCCGAAGCCGGTTTGTACAAAATCAATGACCTGATTTCCGCCAAACCAAAGCACCAGCAGCGTTGTAATATTCATTAACAGCATCATCAGCGGCTGCATAAAGATCATGATGTTCATGGCGCTGATGCCTGCGTCCTTCAAGTTTTGATTGGCTTTACCGAATTTTTTCTTCTCAAAATCCTCCCGCACGAAGGATTTTACCACACGGACATTGGTAAGGTTCTCCTGTACAGTGGAATTCAACTCGTCAATTCTGGACTGCATCCGGGTAAAACGGGGAAAGCCCTTCCGAATCACAAAAAACTGCACCACCAAAATCAAAGGCACCATCACCGCCAGCACCAATGCCAGCCGGGGGTTCAGCATAATTGCCATAAACACTGCGCCCACCAGCATCCCCGGCGCCCGCAGGCACATCCGCAGCAGCATATTAACAAAATTCTGAATCTGGGTAATATCATTGGTGAGCCGGGTAACCAGCGAGCCGGAAGAAAACCGGTCAATGTTAGCAAAGGAAAATTTTTGAACCTTTTTGTAAACATCCCGCCGCAAATCAGAGGAAAAGTTCACCGCCGCCTGAGCGCCGAAATAAGCGCCTCCGACGCCTCCCAGCAGCATCAGCACCGCCGTTACAATCATACCGCCGCACACAGCTGCAATATATCCGCTGCCCCGACCGGATCCGCTGCCGATCCCAATATTAATAATTTCCGCCAAAAATTTAGGCAGCAGCACCTCGCCTACCACTTCCACAATCATACACAAAGGGCCAAGCAAGAATGCCACCCAATAGGGTTTGATATATTTAAGCCATCGCTTCATTTGATCTCATCCTTTCTCTGCGCCTGCTCCAGCTGTTTTAAATTTTCCGCAATCCGATGAAGGATCCCGCAGAGCTGCTCTTCCTCCTGAGAGCTTACCCCTTGAAATACCTCCCGATCCACCTCCCGAAAAATGGCACGGGATTGCTCAGCAATGGCCCGACCCTTTTCCGTTAGACTGATCTCGGAATACCGTCCGTCGCCTAAGGAAACCGTTTTGGCAACATATCCGCCCTGCTTTAATTTTTTAATGCTCCCTGCCACAGCTGCCGGGCTGATATCAAATGCGTCTGCAATCTCCCGCTGAGAAATCTGCCCGTTTTGGCGAAACAGGAACATCAACAGGGAATGCTGACTGTGATGAATCCCTAGGCGCTGCATTTTTCCATCCATCACCCGCCGATGCAGCCGCGCTGTCCGAATCACGCTGCGCATGGCATCACGTCCTTTTTCTTCCGACATATCGGAGTCACCTCCCCAATAATAAACCACTTAATAATTAACTACTTAATTATTATAACAAAGAATGTTTTCGTTGTCAAGATTTTTTTACAAAAAAACAGCAGTTCAAACAACTCGTCCGAACTGCCGTCATATTGGCTTAAAGTGCAAGAATTTGGAATAATTCGTACTGATCCATATCAATGGTTTTCTTCATACTCAAGCCTTCCAGAATATCAAAATCCTTAATTTGATTATTGACAAATGCAATCACCCGATTGCCGATACCGTTGGCCAAAAGCTCCACAGCTTTTCCACCCATCTGGCTTGCCATCACACGATCCCGCACTGTAGGGCTGCCCCCCCGCTGGATGTAACCTAACACGGTTGCCCGAGTTTCAATCCCGGTCATTTCTTCAATCCGTTTTGCCATTTCCACACCGCCGCCGACACCTTCCGCAACGATGATCATATTATGCTTCTTCCCTCTGCTTTTCCCTTCAAAAATGGGCTTTAACACGTCCCGGTCAAAATCATAGGGCAGCTCGGGAATAACAATCACCTCAGCGCCGGTAGCGATGCCCACATTCAACGCAATGTGTCCGGCATTTCTCCCCATCACTTCCACCACGCTGCACCGCTCGTGAGAGGTTGCAGTATCACGAATCCGGTCAATGGCATTGAGCACCGTATTCATACAGGTGTCATATCCAATGGTATATTCACTGCACCCAATATCATTATCGATCGTGCCGGGAATTCCAACCGTGGGCAAGCCATGCGTGCTTAAATCCCGGGCGCCGCGGAAAGAGCCGTCCCCGCCGATTACCACCAAGCCGTCCAACTCAAATACCTTCGCAATGGAAATGGCTTTCTTTACACCGGCCTCCGTCTGAAATTCTTTACTCCGAGCCGTCTGCAAAATCGTGCCGCCCCGCTGCAAAATATCCGAAACGGAACGGGGCGTCATCTCAAACATATCGCCGTTTAACAGTCCCTCGTACCCTCTTCGAATCCCCAAAACCCGCATACCATGGGCAATTCCGCTTCTTACCACCGCACGAATTGCCGCATTCATTCCGGGTGCGTCACCTCCGCTGGTTAAAACACCGATCGTAAGCTTTTTCTCCGACTCACGTTCTTCCGCCCGTTCCATATTTTCCGCCATATGTTCTGATACATTTTCGCTCATCGTGATAACCACCCTTCCTGCGGCATAAAAATCCTTCC
>CAKSSZ010000143.1 GCA_934489915.1 uncultured Clostridia bacterium
CAAGTATATATCACTTGCTCCGATTTTTTTATATGCAAAAATCAGAGTTCACTCATACCGCTGCTCCTCCTCTTTTGCAATAGGTCACATTTGCATCGGCTATTCGGTTGCAAGCGCCCTCATAACGCCTTTGGCTCATTACCAACCTTCTGCACGAGTGCGCCTACGGCATAACGAGTTCTACGGTTCGGCAATGCCACACCGGAGCAAGCGGTCATATGTGTTATTTGACTCTCGGGCATCCCATCGGCTCACCCCTCATCCATCCATAGCAAGAAACTTCGTTGATTTAAAAAACGCCCGACATCTTACAGATGCCGAGCGTTTTTCATTCAACCAAACCAATTCCAGCCAACACTTAGTTAGAAAACATCGTTTTCACCAGTTCATACGCAAACATCCAATCCATTTTTTCTGTCGGATGATTAATCCTGTTGGAAAGGAGTATGTTAATGTCAACGTCATTTTCCCGCAGCATATTCCAAATAGCGTTACAATCACAAAGAATCACATTTTCTTCCTCGCACAATACACGCGCCGCGTTCAAATACCGGCTCAGCATACCTGCGTTTTCATTATCGATGACTCTTTGAGCGCAGTCATTCAATTGCTTTTGGTCAAACAATACATTTAAGCTATTTGATCTCACGTTTGGGGTTAAAAATATGACTTCCGAACCGACAGCTTTTATTTTTTGGAAAATCTGCCGTAGCGCCTCTGTGTATGCTTGCACGCCATCCTCGCCGCCCATGGCGTCATTTAACCCATAGCATACCACCACCAGATCCGGCTGATAGCTAAGCACATCCCGATCCATGCGTTTCAGCCCGCACGGCGCACTGTCTCCGCTGATCCCGGCATTCACCATGGTGACGGGAACAGTAGGATAAAGCATGCCCAGAATCTTCTTCACCTTTTCGTAATATCCTTTTTCCATGTAAGTATGCGTCTCTATATTGCCGTTTTTCATGTATAAATCAAAGCACCCGTGGGTGACGCTGTCCCCCAGAAATGCAATCACCGGCTGCCGCTCGCTGTGAATATCGGCTTGTTTTTTTCTGATTTTTTCTATAAATTTCATCATTACTCCTCCGACTTTGTTTCAAGCTTTAACGGAAAATCGCCAAGCTTTTTTACCTTGTACCCATTCTTTTTCTATTCCTCATAATCAAACGCTTCCAATTCGTCAATGGCCAGCTTGTGAAATTCATGAAAGTTATGCCACCATTCATACCCGCTGCCAAGATTAGCATTCAGGTAAGCGTTGGCAATATCGCAGCCCATTTGCGGCGCAACATAAAATGCGCCCATAGCAAGGACATTGACCCCGTTACCGGTAATCGCACGAAGAGCAGCCGGAATGCTTTCCACAACTCCGGCATGAACATGCGGGCATTTACTTGCCGCAATGTGGATCCCCATTCCCGTGCTGCAAAAGATCAAAGCACACTCAAACTCGCCTTCGGAAATCATAGATCCAACCCGTAACCCTACTCTATGAAACATCAAATCGGTATCATCCGGGGCAAAATCAGCCTTAACTCCCACATCCGTGATCGTCCAGCCCTTTTTTCTCAGATGTTCACAAACCGCTTCTTTCAGCGGATAACCGGCAAACATGCATACTATGAAGTATACTCCGATATCTGCGCCTTGATTTTGCACAGCCGCTGATCAATGGCAGCCATATCGTCTGCCGCCTGCTTGATTTCATCCTTCAGCTCCTGAGGAATCTCCAGCCCGGATTTATAGTATATTTTGTGCTCCAGTCCTGCCCACAAATCCATAGCAACAGTTCTGATCTGAACCTCAATCCGCACCGGTGAAATCCGATCCGTCAAATACACCGGCACCTCCACTATCATATGATAGCTGCGGTATCCGTTGGGTTTTGGATTTTTAATATAATCCTTAATTTTCAGTACTTTAATATCGTTTTGCCTTGCCAGAAGGCGAGCAATGGAATACACATCCTCAATCAGTGAACAAATCACTCGGACGCCGCCGATATCGTTGAGATACATCCGTGCATTTTCCAGCGTCGGCTCCATTCCCATGCGCTTCAGCTTTTGAATAATATTTTGCGGATCCTTACTGCGGCTGGTAATATGCTCAATGGGATTATAAGAATGTAAAAAATGAAACTCCTCGTTAATAATATTCAACTTCGTTTCCACTTCGTCAATCCCGAACTTGCTCATTAACAGCAGCCGAGTCCATTCCTTTTGGGTTTCATAGGTGAGCGGTTCTGTCATCCGGCAGTTCCTCCTTTCCCGGCGGATTTCTTACCTTTATTATACTATATTTCACCGGAAAACACAAGAGAAAACCGGGAATGTTCACATTTTTTTCACATTCTCCCGTAAAGCTCGTTCAAATGCCGGTAATATCCCCGATCAATGGATTGCAGCTGTTCGGCGGTAATGCGGTACTGCCAGTTCCCGTCCGCCTTGCCTGGAATATTCAAGCGGGTATCCGATCCGTATTTCAGTAAATCCTGCACCGGCAGAATTACCAAATCGGAATGAGAGGCAAACAAAGTGCGGACAATGCTGTCATATCCCCGCTCCCAATCCGGATCGTGATAATTACAATAATCCAACATCCGCTTTTTCTTTTCTTCCTCCAGCTCCCACAAAAATCCCAGCAGTGTATTGTTATCATGAGTGCCGGTATAACAAACCGTGTTATGCCCGTAATGATGGGGCAAATGAGGAGTATCTCCTTCTCCGCAGAATCCAAATTGAATCACCCGCATACCCGGGAACCCGCTTTGCTCCACCAGCTGCTCCACCTGGGGCGTAATCTCGCCCAAATCCTCTGCTACAATCAGGCTGCCGTCTGCAATTTTTTGAAACCGTTGGATTAACTCCATCCCAGGTCCTTTATGCCAGCTGCCGTTTTTTGCCGAAGGCGCAGAGGCGGGAATTCCCCAATAAGATTCAAACCCCCGGAAATGATCCAACCGCACCCCGTCAAACATGGTCAGCATGTGCTTCATCCGGTCGCACCACCAACGGTACCCGTCCTGGCGCATGACGTCCCATCGGTATAACGGATTGCCCCAATGCTGCCCCTCCGGTGCAAAGTAATCCGGTGGGACGCCCGCCACCGCAGAAGGCATTCCTTTTTCATCCAGCCAAAATTGCTCCGGCCGGCTCCAGACGTCTGCGCTGTCCAGCGCTACGTAGATCGGGATATCCCCTAAAATCTGAATACCCCGCTCCCCCGCATACGCCCGCAGCGCCTGCCACTGCCGGAAAAAGTGGAACTGAATAAACTGCCACAAAAAGAGAGTCTCCTCTTTTCCTTCCGAAACTGTCCAGCTTTGCCACGGACGGTTCTCATTGACCTCTTTTAGGCTCATAAACTGACAAAATTGCTGCAAATACGGACGTTCCTCCGTCCACTTCACAATCTCATCCCGATTCTCCGCACGACCGGCCGCCGTCCGCAGCAGCTCCAGCCGATTATGATACAACCGCACATATTCACAGCTGTAAGGCGTTTGCTGCCGATGATGTGAAATTTCTTCTTCGGTCAGCAATCCTTCCCGGCACAGAGTCGGCAGGTCTACCAGATACGGATTCCCGCCAAAGGCAGAATGGGACTGATAAGGAGAATTGCATTCATCAATCGGACACAGAGGCAAAACCTGCCACCAGGAAAATCCGCAATCCGCTAAAAAATCAATCCATGCTTTGGCTTCCTCACCAAAGCTCCCAATGGAATAGTCTCCGTATAGAGAAGTAATATGCATCAATACTCCGCTGCTTCGTTTCATGTTGGTTCACCCCTTTGATCAAATAAAATGGTCTGTCTATTATTGTATTCTTTTTTTTGAATTTTGTCAATCCCCTCTTTCTTCCATGAAAATTGCAAAAATCGGTTGACGTCTGCCCACAAACGTGTTATAATGTGTATATCATTGTATTTATGTGGAGGTTGTTGGATTTGTTTGCAAAAGAACGGCAGGAAAAAATCTGTGCCTTGCTGGAACATAGATCCTCTGTCACTGTTAGCGAGCTTACCGCTCTGTTTCAAGTATCCATCGAAACGGTACGGAGGGACTTGTTCGCATTGGAACAGCAGCAATGCTTAAAGCGGGTTCATGGCGGGGCGGTTTCGGTGGGGGCGTCCCATCATATGCAGCAATTGGAACAGCGAATGGAAGATCATAAAGAGGAAAAACGGGAGCTATCCTTAGCCGCTGCCGGCCTGATCCGGGAAGGCGATATCATCGCCATAGACTCCGGCAGTACCGCAGCCGCTTTTGCTCAGGTACTCCGGGAGCGGTTTCATAATCTGACGGTCGTTACATATTCCCTGGATGTGTTTCATATTTTGGCCGACTCTCTGCATCCAATATTATGCGGGGGTGAATTTTTTAAACAGGAAAACTGTTTTTACGGGGATATCCCCTGCCAAATCATGAATGAATTTCATGTTTCCAAATC
>CAKSSZ010000144.1 GCA_934489915.1 uncultured Clostridia bacterium
GGTCCGGAAATCTGGGAGGATACGGACGGTAAGGTGGATATTTTCGTTGCAGGGGTCGGCACGGGGGGTACTCTGTCCGGCGTGGGTGCTTACTTAAAGTCAAAAAATCCCGAGATCAAAGTGGTGGCGGTGGAGCCGTCTACTTCTCCGGTGCTGTCCAAGGGAACGGCAGGCCCTCATAAGATTCAGGGAATCGGAGCGGGCTTTGTGCCGGATACCTTAAATACCGATATTTATGATGAAATTATCACCATCGACCATGAGGACGCTTTTGCAGCAGGCCGCGCTCTGGCGAGAAAGGAAGGAGTACTGGTGGGGATTTCTTCCGGCGCTGCGGTGCATGCGGCAACCTTGCTTGCACAGCGGCCGGAAAACCGGGGCAAGGTCATTGTGGCGCTGCTGCCGGATACCGGCGAGCGGTATTTGTCCACCCCCATGTTTACCGAAGAATAAGATACAAAAAGAAGCTGCTGCATGCCGCCCGGATTCGGGCGGTATGCAGCAGCTTTTGTTTTTTGCCGGATTGGGTCAGATCATATAGTCGTTCCCGTTTTGCGTCTGCCGCTGATCCAGCAGATCCTGCAGGGTTACATGATCCAGATAATCGGTAACGGTTCGGTACAGACCCTGCCAGAGGGGGAGGGTTAAGCAATCTGCCCCTCTGTCGCAGGAGGCGCCCTCTTCCAGGCAGGGAACCGGGTACAGGCTCCCTTCCGTCATGCGCAGAATTTCTCCGGCGGTATACTGATCCGGCCGTTTGGACAGCATATATCCCCCCTGGTAGCCCCGGTTGGTTTTCAGCAGGCCGCCCCGATTTAAGATCGGGACGATCTGTTCTAAATATTTTTTTGAAATACCCTGTCTGGACGCAATTTCCTGCAAGGAAACGCATCGGCCGTTCCCGTGCTCCGCCAGATCCAGCAGCATACGCAGGGCATATCTTCCTTTGGTTGAAATTTTCAATGCCATCATCCTCCGTTTTTCCAATTCTATTATAGCATAAATTACGCTTATGTTCAAGGGTTTTTCGTGATGATTTTTCTTGCATTTTGGGTTTTTTCGTGATATAATAAAGGGCAGAATAGCAGAAAAGGGGGATGAGAATGGAAGCTTTCACACCGACTGTCTTTGCCGTGGGGCAAAGCTATCAGATTATGGCAAAGGCACCGCAGCCGTCCCTGTTTTGGGTGCGGGTGGGGGATCGCTGTTATTATGACCACGTGAACGGAATTATGCGATCCGATACGGATATTCATCGGGTGACTGTCCCGGCGGAGGCGTTGAACCGGGAAAAGCAATATACGGTATGCGAGCAGAAAATCATAGAGCGTAAGCCCTATTTTTCACAGGTGGGAGCGGTGGAAAAAACTGTGTATCCCTTCCACCCGGTAGAAGCCGGCCCGGTGCGGGCATATCACATTGCGGACGCTCATAATATGGTGGCGCAGCCCATTGCGGCGGCGCAGGCTTTTGGGGAGTTTGATTTGCTGATTTTAAACGGCGATGTGCCGGATCATAGCGGGCAAACCAAGAATTTTGATCATATTTATGAGATTTGCAGTGCGCTGACCCATGGGTCACTGCCGGTGATTTTCTCTCGGGGGAATCATGATATGCGGGGCGTTTGCGCCGAAAAACTGGCGGAATATACGCCGGTTTCTAACGGGAAGTCTTATTACACTGTCCGGCTGGGCAGCCTGTGGGCGCTGGTGCTGGATTGCGGTGAGGATAAGGAGGACAGCTGCGAAGAATACGGCGGTACCGTGTGCTGCCATGCCTTCCGGCAGGAGGAGACGGAATTTTTGCTGGATGTGATCCGCCGTGCGGAGGAAGAATATGCGGCGGAGGGAGTAACGGTGCGGCTGGTGATTGTGCACAGTCCCTTTACTGAGAAATTCCGGGGGAAATTCGATATTGAAAATGAAATTTATGACCGATGGTGTCAACTGCTGCGGGATGAAATCAAGCCGGACTTTATGCTGTGCGGTCATGTGCATCGGCTGCAGGTGCGCAAGGCGGGCTGCCCGGAGGACGCCCGAGGACAGGCATGCACGGTGATTACCGGCTCGGAAAGCGATTATAAGAGCTATTTTGCCGGAGCGGGTTATTGTTTTTCTCCGGAGGGGACGCAGCTGACCTTTACCGATTCGAAAGGAAAGATTCTTCATACAGAGCAGCTGTCATAAAAAAGCCCCGCCCCTCGGTGTACTTTGGGTACGCCGAGGGGCGGTTTTTAATCCTATTAGGCTTCTTTCACAAAATACTGATCATACCAAAGCAGGAAGGAATATACCGTCCAGATCTTGCGGCTGTTATCCTTTTTACCGTTTTTGTGGTCATCCAGCAGCTTTACCAGCTCGTCGGTGTGGAAATATTCCTTTGCCACATCGCCGGTCAGGATTCCTTTCATGTATTGGTAATACTTTTCTTCCTTCAGCCAGACGCGGATCGGCACCGGGAAGCCCAGCTTTTTCTTATTGGCTGTTTGCGGCGGCATTGCCCGCAGTGCCGCTTTCCGCATGGCAACCTTGGTATTTTCGTGCGTGACCCGATACCAGTAAGGGATTTGCCCGGCAAGCGCCATAATCTCCTTATCCAGGAAGGGAACCCGCAGCTCCAGGGAATGAGCCATGCTCATCTTATCTGCCTTCAGCAGAATATCTCCTGCCATCCACATATGAATATCCAAATACTGCATTTTGGTGACGTCGTCCTTGTCCTTCACCTTGCAGTAATACCGTCGGGTCAGATCCTGCGGCGCCGGTGCGTCTGTCCGGCAGCGGAGCAGGCGCTTGCGTTCTTTGACGGTAAACATATTGGCATTGCCGATAAACCACCGCTCCACGTCCCCCCCGCGGACGAAAAAGTTCACGCCGTGCACAGCCGGCAGGCGGGACGCCAAGGCGCTCAGCCCGTTTCGCAGCCAGCGGGGCAGCTTGCGGAAGCCCGCCGTATCCACCGGCGCCTGATAGATGTTATATCCGCCGAATAATTCATCGGCTCCTTCGCCGGACAGCACGACCTTGACATGCTCCGATGCAATCTGACACACAAAGTAGAGGGCAACCGCAGCCGGGTCCGCCAGGGGCTCGTCCATCTGATACTGCACCTTGGGCAGCACGTCCCAATATTCCTCTGCCGTGATGACCTTGCTGATATTTTCTACATGAATATACTTTGCCAGCTCCTGGGCATAGCCGATTTCATTATATTTCCCGTTGCCAAAGCCAACGGTGAAGGTTTTATCCACGTTGGCACGGCAGGCAACATAGCTGGAATCCACGCCGCTGGATAAGAAAGACCCTACTTCCACATCGCTGATTTTGTGCGCCTCCACAGAGCCGTCAAAGGTTTCACTGATCCGGTCTACCCATTCTTCCTCACTGACCGATTCATCTGCCGAAAAGGTAGGCTCCCAATAACGCTGAATTTCCATAACGCCGTTCCGATAGCGGAAATAATGAGCAGGCAGCAGCTTATAAACCCCTTCAAAAAAGCTTTCCTCGCCGGGGGAATACTGGAAGGACAGGTATTGCTCCAGCGCTTTTGTATTTAATTTTTTTTCAAAGGAAGGGTGCTCTAAAAATGCCTTAATTTCCGAACCGAACAGCAAGGACTCTCCCATTTTTGCATAATACAGGGGCTTGATGCCGAAAAAGTCCCTGGCGCCGAACAGCTCCCGGCTTTGCGTATCCCAAATGACAAAGGCAAACATCCCCCGCAGCTTGTTCAAAAGCTCGGCTCCGTATTCCTCATATCCGTGGAGAAGTACCTCCGAATCCGTTGCCGTGGCAAAGGTATGCCCCTGTTTGATCAGTTCCTCCCGCAGAGGCTGATAATTATAAATTTCACCGTTAAACACCAGCACCTTGGTACGATCCTCATTATAAAGGGGCTGACTGCCGTTGTCCAGGTCAATAATGCTCAGCCGCCGAAAGCCCAGCGCAACGGAGCTGTCTATGTATTTCCCTTCTGCGTCCGGCCCCCGGTGTACAATCCGGTTCATCATGGCATCCAGCACGCTGCCCCGGTCATCAATCTCATTGGTAAATCCTACAAACCCGCACATTTTCTTCGTCATCCTTCCGAATTTATGATCTCATTTTGATAAAATTCCTTTTTTGTTTCACCTTTTTATTATACCATGTTCTTTTTGAAAACGCAAGGTTTTTCTCTTCCTTCCTGACATAAGAAAAAATATGAGCACATCCTTGCAAAAAGGGCTTGACTTTTATCGGGAAAAGGGATATAATAGAATATGTTTGGGGGTGTAGCTCAGTTGGGAGAGCGCTTGCTTCGCATGTAAGAGGTCAGGGGTTCGAATCCCCTCATCTCCACCAAAAAATCAACCGTCCGAGAGGGGCGGTTGATTTTTTTATAGAGGGATTCGAACCCTGAGAGGGCTGCGAAGCAGAAAAAAGCGT